>JACNLR010000099.1 GCA_014381385.1 Planctomycetota bacterium
AAAATGTTGAGGTTGTCAGAAATAATAAAAATATAAAAAAAATATTATAATTTAAAAATTTAAAATTATTTGATAAATATATTATTTTTAATTATTTTTTATTTATAAGGGGTTTTGGGGTTTTGGGGTTTTGGGGGGTTTTGGGGGTTGAGGCAGAAAGTGGCTATGGCGTCGGCGCCGTTTATGGGTGGATTTTCGAGCATGGCTTGGCGCATGGTAAAGCGTTGATGGTGCTCCTTTAGCAACTGAAGGATAATAGACCCAGCATCATCGAGATTTAGAGCAAGTTCTTTGTGGTCTGTTGCAATTACGACACCACCGAGTCTTTCGAGTGGCGTTGCATTACTTCGTTGGTGTTCATCTTCGTGATAGGGATAGGGCATTACAATCGTAGGGATTGCATTCATAGCAATTTCAGCGATTGTATTGGCGCCGCCACGTGTAATTGCCAAATCTGCAGCGCCCCATGCATCGCCCATTGAATGCGTGAACCCCAAAACTTTACAGGGAACGTTTGCCTCTTTCCACGCTTGTTCTACTTCTGCAATGTGTGTTGTTCCTGCGATATGCAAAATTTCCCAACCATGAAAACAAGGTGCATTCTTCTTTGCAAGTTCTGGTAGCAGCGCATTGATAGTACTCGCGCCTTGGGAAGCACCAGTTACAAGAAGTGTCATCCGATTTGGATTTAGCCCAAACTTTTTTTTGCACGCAACAACTAATGAATCGGAAATAACGCATTTTCTAAGTGGTGGTGGAATTAAAATAGCACCTAGTAAATCGCACTCGACAGTAGACAAAACAACATCCGCCCAACGAACCGCGAGCTTGTTCGCTTTCCCCGCGGGGTTGTCGAGGTTCAATAACACAGTTTTACATCCAATTTTTCTTGCACCATGTAACGCGGGTGCTGCAACGAACCCTCCGGTTGCCAATACACAAGTTATGTTTCGTTCCTTAATAATCGAGCGGATCTTTTTTGACGCTCTGAGGAACCGCGCGCAGAACCGTATAAATCGTAGAGGGTTAATGGAGAACGGAACCGCTGGAAGCACTATTCCATCAAAGGGTGAATCACAAAGCATTTCCATATCAATCTTTCGATCGGAGTGTGCAAGAATGACAGAAGCACCTTCCCCCGAAAGCGACTGGGCAGCAGCTATAGCGGGCGCCACGTGACCGCCGCTTCCTCCACCCGCTATAAGTACGTTAGGTGGTGGCTGTTGAGGTGGCTGCATTGTGTACAGTTGAACTTGCATGGGCGCGTCTGTCAATTGCATCAATGAGCCCAATACAAAAAGCGGTGAGGAGCCAGCCCGTACCGCCGTTACTAAGTAATGGTAGTGCTATTCCCTTTGTGGGTACAAGTGCGGTTACAACGAGGACATTTATGCTCGCTTGCAAACCTATCGTGACGATTATGCCAAGTGCTAATAATTGGTAAAAAGAGTTAGCTGCTTTTTTGATGACGAGTACGCCTAGAATGACGAGACCTATGTATAGGGATGCAACAGCGAAAGCGCCAAATACTCCAAGCTCTTCGCAGATGACAGCAAAAATAAAGTCAGTTGTATCCTCTGGCAAGTATCCAAATTTGTGGATTCCATTGCCAAGCCCAAGTCCCGCTAGGCCACCTTCCGAAATTGTAGACATCGATTGGAGGATGTGGTACCGCGCTTTTTCAGGAGCGTTGAACGGATCCAAATAGGTTTGCAAGCGAGCCATCCGGTAGTCAACCTGATACACAGCAAGATAAAATCCACCCAATGCTACTGGTACGAATGTCGCAAAATGCCATAATTTTGACCCCGCTGCAAGAAGTATAAAACACGCAGTAACAAATATAAGCACTGCGGTACCGAGATCTTCGACTGCGATAATTGCTGCAATTGCTCCAATGCCAAGAATGGGGGGGATGAAACCTCGCCAGTATTTTTGAAGCGATGTAAAATTTTGCGAACACCACCACGCTAGTACCGCAACCATCATCCACTTTGCAACCTCACTAGGTTGAAAGTTAATACCGCCAAAATCTACCCAGCGGCGTGAATAGTTCACTTCCTTTCCAACTCCCGGAACGTAGACTAAAAGTAACAGAAGAATAGAAATCGGCACTATCCAGTAGAGAAGGGGTATGCCCAATGGTCGTTTCTCAAGTATATGAAGAGGGAACCTACTTCCTATGAACATTGCGACAATTGACAGAAAAGCCAAGATGGCCGGTCTGCTTGAAAGCATATCCCAAAGCGAAAGAGGTTCTTCTGAAATTTGCATTCCAGCAGAATTCACCATAACAACACCGAGCATTAGCAAAGTGATTGAAATAGCAATGATACCTTGACCTGCTCGCATATAAGGCTACATATCGTCAGTATTGGTGCTCCTTCCACACAATCTCGTGTGTTTTCGTTGTTACTATAGGGGGCTGCAAATGATCGAACAATCGAACAATATAAACAACGCACGAACCATATATTTGGAAACTTTTGGTTGTCAAATGAACGAACTCGATAGCGAACTTGTGCAGGACCAACTCGCTGCACTTGGGTATGCATTTCATGGCGAACGTGCTTCTGCTGATGTGGTGCTTTTTAATACTTGTTCTGTTCGTGAGCAAGCCGAGAATAAAGTATTGAGCCGTATCGGTGAACTTGGTGTTGAGAAAAAAGAAGGAAGAAAAGTCGTTGTCGGAATGCTTGGCTGTTTACCAGAACGCGAAGGAAAGCGTTTACTAGAAAAATATCCACAAGTAGATTTTATATGTGGTCCAAGTGAACTTGATCATCTACCGACCCTCCTACATAATGCTGTTGCGGGTGAGCGATTGAGTGCAGCTGATCGAAGCGCATTGCAAGGAAATCGTTCGCGCAGATCAGCAACCTTATCAGCCGCAGACGATAATTTAGAACTCTTAGATCTTGCAAGAGCGTTCAATCCTGACCACCGCCGGAGTTTTGACAAGAGTGCCTATGTTAGGATAACAAGAGGCTGTAATAAATTTTGTACCTATTGTGTTGTGCCAAATACACGTGGGGCTGAAGTACACAGACCACCCGATGCTATTATTGAAGAATGCAGACAACTTGCCTCCACCGGCGCGGTTGAAATCACACTCCTAGGGCAGACGGTAAACCATTACAGATACACGCACGATGTTGCACTCAACAGTGAAGGGAAAGAAGTACCGCAAATCGGACCAGGCTTAACGGCGTTTCGTAAACCAATTGATGAGAATCAGCGTGTCACCACATTTGCTATGTTATTGCAACGCATTCACAATGAAGTTCCCGAGGTCTTACGATTGCGCTTTGTAACAAGTTATCCGAAAGATTTTGGTGATGATATTTTACAAGTGATGCGAGATTGTCCTCGTATTTGTAATTACCTGCACGTTCCCGTGCAATCTGGGTCAAATCGTATTTTGAAGTTAATGAACCGCGGGTATACAGTTGAGGAATATCTAGAATTTATCGAGCGAGCACGAAAAATTATTCCAGATGTTGAAATAGCGGGGGACATCATCGTTGGGTTCCCAACCGAAACGGAAGAAGATTACGAAGCAACATGCGAACTTATTCGCAAAGTACGATTCAAAAACAACTTCGTTTTTCATTATTCACCCCGTCCGGGCACAGTGGCAATCGATCGATTTGAAGACGACGTTCCAAAAGAAAATAAACGTCGTTGGCTCAATTCAATTCTTGCCCTTGGAACAGAAATCAGCGGTGAGGTACATAAAACGTACGAGGGTAAGACAGTTGAGGTTTTCGTAGAGAGGTTGAGTCCAAAAACGACGAAAAAGAATGCTGGAGTAGAATTGCTCTGGGAATCAAACAATGTACAACTATCTGGGCGCACCGAAGGGGACTTAATCTGTGTTTTTGACGTTGAGTCCTTGGAGTTGGCAAATGCACTGATGGGAACAGTGGTTCCTATTCAAGTTACTGCTACCGCCCCATTGTTGTTGTCTGGTGTGTATAGCGTACAAACTACGTTAAGTTAGGTACTTTTTATGGTGTTTTTTGCGTTTTGGCCGAAAAAGTCTGTAATTCAAGTTGACTCATACTTTTCTGCTGCTAACCTCTAAGACGTTGCCTAAACCTAGTTTGGGCATATCCCAGCGGAGAAAGAGATTTCAGAGCAAAGTTGTGGGAACCAACTATGCGATTCTACGAATATCTTCGACGTTGGGGAACATGATTGGCGCAGTAGGCCCCCAAGTCAGCTCTGGATGGTCAAAAAGTCAATCACCAACGTATGTTTTTTTACTAGATCTAGTTTTTAAGAATGAAAAAGAGGAAGGAAAGCACAATGAAAATAACAACGCTTTCAATATTCGCAGTTGGTTCGCTCATCGCAACCACTGCAATGGCAGACTACACAGGTCTTAGCCAAGACGGAATGACAGATAACGGTGATGGCACCTGGACAACTCGTATTTATGCGAACTTCAGTGCAGCATCAGATCAGCTTAATGCTGTATTTGGCGATGCTGATGGCCTACTATCCGTTGATTCAACAGGTGGCTTCTACCAAAACCTTTTTGGTGCAGCTACATCCGCAGGAATTAATCCTGCACTCTACGACGCTTTTCCAAGCTTGTTAAATGACAGCTGGGTATCAATTGGTCTTGAAGACCAAACAGGCAATAATATGCTTGATATTGGTATCGATTGGAGTAGTTTCGAAGGTGGTGGTTCAATCTCTACCGATAACGGTACATGGTTCGCAACTCCAGACGATCCACAAGTAGAAGCAGGTGCAGACCTTCGCGTTCTTGTTGGTCAATTCACTATGTACGGATTGGACTCACACGTATTTGGTGTTTTAAATATCCAAGGTAAACAAGGTGATTTTGAAACATTCCAAGAGTACGGTATAGCTTTTGACTATGAATTCCCTGCACCAGGTGCTCTTGCACTTCTTGGCCTCGCAGGTGTTGCAAGCCGTCGTCGACGCAAGTAATTGCACCGATGATTACATGCCTTGAGTTTTAATACTTGGCACTGTAAAACTATTTAAAACCGCCCTAGCTTCGGCTAGGGCGGTTTTCTTTTGGGGAATTGTCATTCAACATTAAAGATACATACGTCCCGTAATGCTTCACCGTATCGCTACGTAATACGGGAATTGAACAGTAGCCCTCACAAACGGAACAATGAATTAATCTCTTGGTTGTTGCGGCTTGCACTACCTACATAATGGCTCATAGTGAGTATGTGGAAGCAAATGCTTTAGAGCAGGCGCTGTGGGAAACGGTTTCCTGTAAAAAGTATATTGCGTAAGAATGAATCTTAGAAATGAAAGAATAGAATGAGGAATTTCAGAATGAACAAAGTAATGTTTACAATCTCAGCAACTGCAGTAGGGTCACTGCTTGCAGTTGGCACAGCTTCGGCGGCGTTTGAGGGTATCGAAATTGAATCACTCGATAGCGGGTATGGAATCGGTACTACATACCAAATCTATGCAGCAGTAGATGGTGGTGAAGTTGACGCTGTGTACGGCGACGCAGACAATCTGCTTAGCATTGAAGCATCAACCAGCTTTTACCAACACCCATATGGCGCACATGCGCCACCATCCGAAGCACTTATTAATGTTTTTGGCAGTCTTGCATTCGATAGTTTTGTATCCATCGGTCGCTTGAACGCTACGGATGACAATATGCTTGATATTGGTATTGATTGGACTAGCTTTAACGCGGGCGGTGCAATCACTACTGACAACGGTACTTGGTTTGCGACTCCAGCAGACGCACAAGTGCAAGCAGTCGATGGCCGTGTATTGATAGGCCAGTTTACAGTCGCAGACGATGCCGATGGCAACGCCGGTGGTGTAAGTGGGATTATCAACTTGCAAGGTAAAGATGCTGACCTTACCAACTGGAATGCATACGGTGTTGAATTCAATACCGTGCCTGCTCCAAGTGCACTAGCCCTCTTGGGTCTTGCAGGTTTGGCAACAAGAAGAAGACGTACATAACTCTTTTTTGTACTAGATTGCATGTTCAGCGCCTCGAAAAGAATCGGGGCGCTGTTCGTTGCAGGGCACATTTTAAGTTAATTGCACTGTTAAAATAGGTAAAAAAACACTGAGGTCTTAAATTAGACACAATTTTCCTGTTATTTGGTCTTGCCGGAGGCCTATGGTGTGCTACCCTATACGTGGAAGCAATCAGTACTAGCAGAAGTGCTCGTACTGGTGGGAAATTGGAGAACAATATGTTCTCTCGTTTGTTCCCGTACGTAAACGGGTTAACGAGTAAGAAGGAGAAGTGTTCATATGAACAATTTAAAACTTTTAGGCTTAACAGCCGGAGTTGGCTCTCTTGTATTAGCAGGCACTGCTACTGCAGCATTCACAGGCATCGAAATCGAATCATTCGATAGCGGGTATGGAATCGGTACTACATACCAAATCTATGCAGCAGTAGATGGTGGTGAAGTTGACGCTGTGTACGGCGACGCAGACAATCTGCTTAGCATTGAAGCATCAACCAGCTTTTACCAACACCCATATGGCGCACATGCGCCACCATCCGAAGCACTTATTAATGTTTTTGGCAGTCTTGCATTCGATAGTTTTGTATCCATCGGTCGCTTGAACGCTACGGATGACAATATGCTTGATATTGGTATTGATTGGACTAGCTTTAACGCGGGCGGTGCAATCACTACTGACAACGGTACTTGGTTTGCGACTCCAGCAGACGCACAAGTGCAAGCAGTCGATGGCCGTGTATTGATAGGCCAGTTTACAGTCGCAGACGATGCCGATGGCAACGCCGGTGGTGTAAGTGGGATTATCAACTTGCAAGGTAAAGATGCTGACCTTACCAACTGGAATGCATACGGTGTTGAATTCAACTCCGTGCCTGCTCCTGGCGCACTTGCGCTTCTTGGTTTGGCAGGAGTTGCTTCTAGGCGACGCCGAAAATAAAGTTCTCGTAACTTTTACAGACGAAAACAGGTATTTCACCGCCCTAGCATATCGCTAGGGCGGTTTTTATAAATTTATTTGTTGCGACAAAAAGTGTTGGCATCAGAAGAGTTATGGCTTTCTTCGCAGTGTTTCAGGAGAAATATTCTTTCCCCGACCTTGACGAAGGCATTGGATTGGTGCTAATTTTCGCATGGTAAGCATTATCGGAACGTAAGTTCAAAGAGGTGCAGAAAGATCAAGCAGCACGTCGCTGTTTGCGATCGTACGCGTGTTCCATAAAGAAAAGGAGAGGAACATATGAAAGTCAGGAAGACACCAATAGTTGCACTCGCAACTATGTTAGGGACGGGGCTAGCAATAGGATCTGTTGCTAACGCAGCATTCACAGGCATCGAAATTGAATCACTCGATAGCGGGTATGGAATCGGTACTACATACCAAATCTATGCAGCAGTAGATGGTGGTGAAGTTGACGCTGTGTACGGCGACGCAGACAATCTGCTTAGCATTGAAGCATCAACCAGCTTTTACCAACACCCATATGGCGCACATGCGCCACCATCCGAAGCACTTATTAATGTTTTTGGCAGTCTTGCATTCGATAGTTTTGTATCCATCGGTCGCTTGAACGCTACGGATGACAATATGCTTGATATTGGTATTGATTGGACTAGCTTTAACGCGGGCGGTGCAATCACTACTGACAACGGTACTTGGTTTGCGACTCCAGCAGACGCACAAGTGCAAGCAGTCGATGGCCGTGTATTGATAGGCCAGTTTACAGTCGCAGACGATGCCGATGGCAACGCCGGTGGTGTAAGTGGGATTATCAACTTGCAAGGTAAAGATGCTGACCTTACCAACTGGAATGCATACGGTGTTGAATTCAA
>JACNLR010000031.1 GCA_014381385.1 Planctomycetota bacterium
TTTTGCAGGGGAGGGTATCAAAGATGGTTGGTTGTATATTCTAGAAATCGGGGCGGGACGAATTTAGAAGTGCATCGGGGATAAAAAATTTAATACATTTTCCGGGTATGACCAAACCCCGCCCCACGAGGAAAATACCATATCGAAGTTGATTAAAATCGTCAGGTCTGTGCGAGTCTGTATTTACAGCTAGCAGCGAACCGCCGTTAACTGCAGCGCGAACATGCGTGTCACGTAAATCAAGCCTGTAACTGTTGGCATTGATTTCTAGGGCGGTATTATTTTTGGCTGCGGCAGCGACTAGAGTTGGAATATCTGGCTCAAGCCCCTTGCGTTTATTGATAATTCTTCCAGTTGGGTGCCCGATTATGTGTACAAGCGGATGCTCGATTGCAGCGAGAAGACGCTGCGTTGCTTGATCAGGAGATTGGGTTAGGGCAGCGTGTGGTGAAGCGACCACAATGTCAAGCAATGCGAGAAGTTCATCATCGTAATCGAGCGTGCCGTCTGGCAAAATATCAACTTCGCTTCCAGCTAAAATTGTAATCTCACTCATCGAAGCGTTTGCTTTGCGAATAGCATCGATATGCATTCGCATCCTGTCTGGTTTGAGTCCGTTTGCTTGTGCTTGTGATTGGCTGTGATCTGTCACGGCTATAGTGTGGTAGCCACGGGCTATCGCTTGCATAGCAAGTTCTTCGATTGACATATGCCCATCGCTGGCGGTAGTGTGGCAGTGCAAGTCGCTTTTAATATTTTGTAAAGTGATTAAATTTGGCGTTCGCTTACAATCAAACTCACCGCGGTCCTCTCGTATTTCTGTTGGTATCCATGGCAAACCAAGGTCTTGGTAAATGGCTTCTTCGGTTTCACTGATATTGACGGGCTCTAAGCCGTATTCATTTAGCTTTTTATCCTGCGTTATTGCTTTTTCGCGAAGTGTAATATTGTGCTCTTTACTTCCTGTAAAGTACAGGAGGGCAGCACCAAACTGGCCTTCATCAACAACGCGCAGGTCAACTTGCATTCCAGAGTTAAGCCGCACGCTGCATTTCGTTTCGCCCTTGGCTTGCACCATAGAAACAGAGTCCATATTGCAAAATGCTTGCGCGAGCGCTTCTTGATTTTCTGTGGATGCGAGAATATCGATGTCGCCGATTGTTTCTTTGCCTCGCCTTAGAGAACCTGCAAACGTAATTGTTGTGACCCCTTCTACGCGTTCGAGGAATGTAATAATCTCCTGGGCAATCGGCATTGCATCACCAAGGCGTGTCCGATCTCCCGAAGATTCGACAAATGCGAGTGCTTGGGCAATGTTTTCAATCGTTTTCTTTCCCATTCGTGGCAAGTTGGCTAAGCGTCCATCGTCCACAGCTGCCCGTAACGATTCGATGTCGGTGACATCTGCTTCTTGCCAAAATTGCCTAACTTTTTTGGGTCCAATTCCCTGTACTCGCATAACATCAAGGAGTCCTGCGGGAATAGAGTCGCGAAGTTCCTCAAACTCAACCATTTTCCCTGTGTCAAGATAGTTTTTTATTTTTGTTGCACTTGATTTACCGACACCAGGAATTTTTGTCACATCTTCCATGGAAGAAACATCTTCAACTAAGTCCTCTAGCGCTCTGGCAACTTTTGTATTTGCATTTACTTTGAATCCACTCTCCCCTTTAATTTCAAGAATGGTTGCCATGGTATGGAATATGTTCGCTAGATCTGTATTCGTTGACATTATGCAACATCTCCAAGACCAAGTGCTTCGCCGTGAATGTGCATTAACCGCGCCCGTAGGAGCGGTGAATTATGAAGTGTAGGATCACGTTGTATCCACTCGACGGCGTTTCTTCGAGCTAAGCGGAGCAAATCAAAGTCACGCGGCAGTCGTGCAATTTTGAACGGAGCAATGCCGCTTTGTTTTGCGCCAAATAGTTCTCCTGGTCCACGTATTTCCAAATCGCGTTCGGCTATTTGGAATCCATCGGTTGTTTCGACGATCGCTTCAAGGCGGTGTTGTGCGTCGTCTGTGGTTGGGCTCGCGATGAGCGCACAAACTCCAGGAAGTAATCCGCGTCCGACTCTACCTCGAAGTTGGTGCAATTGTGCAAGCCCGAAACGATCTGCGTGCTCAATAATCATCATTGTAGCATTCGCAATATCGACACCGACTTCGATAACAGTTGTTGCAACGAGCACGTCAATTTTTCCACTACGAAATTGTTGCATGGTTTCTTCTCGTTCGTCCGATTTCATTCTGCCGTGGACTACGCCAATAGATTTTCCACTTAAATATCCGTCTCGCAGTGATGCAGCGTGCGCAGTTACAGATTTAAGACCTGAGTCGGTTTCTTCAACAAGAGGTACAACAACATAACCTTGTTGCCCCTTGTCTAGGAGTTCGCGCATATACATGTAAACCTTGTCTGCTTGTTCTGGTTGCACTAAACGCGTAGTGATTGGAGTCCTGCCGGGTGGCATCCCTTTAATTGTTGAAACGTCAAGATCACCAAATACTGTCAGTGATAATGTTCGAGGGATTGGCGTTGCGGTCATGACGAGCGTGTGGGGAATGGCGTGTAGGTCATCGGATTTGTTGCGAAGCAATGCCCGCTGCTGCACGCCGAATCGGTGTTGTTCATCTGTTATTGCAACGGCTATATTCGAAAAGATTACGTCATCCGTTAATAACGCATGTGTACCAACGATAATATCAATTGTACCGTCGCTTATTTTTTGAATGTGTTCTGTACGCTCCTTTGGTGATAGCGAGCTTGTGAGCAAGGCAGTTGTAACTTGCGAATTGTCAAGAAGAGTAGTGATTGTTTTGTAATGCTGTTCAGCGAGCAATTCAGTAGGGGCCATCATTGCTGCTTGGGATCCGCACGTTACTGCCATCAACATTGCATGCAACGCAACAACTGTTTTGCCAGATCCAACATCGCCTTGAAGCAATCGATTCATTGGCATAGTCGTCGTGATATCACCGGCAATCTCTTCAATTACAGCTTGTTGAGATTTTGTGAGCGTAAATGGAATTCGCGCTTCGATGCGTTGTTTAATTTCATCGTTCCAGAGAAGTTTTGGCGCACGCATTGTGTCTAGTCGGTGGTGCCTCTTCATCATAACACCAAGTTGCAATAACAAAAGTTCATCGTATGCAATACGCCGCCGTCCTTCTTTTACTGCATCATTGGCCTCGGGTTTATGACACATTGCATACGCACTTGAAAGAGTTGGCATTGACAATGTGTCGAGCATTGCTTGAGAAAGATGGTCGTCAATTTCAGGTAGAGCGCCCTCTAAAACTTCAGCGATAATTGTTGCGATCACACTTGAAGATATGCGTTCGCTTGCTGGATAAACAGGTCGCAATTCGCTGTCAATTGTAAGAGTAGGTTCGTCCTCTTTTATCTCTTCCCAGCGAGGGTTGTTCATTTGCAACAAACCCTTCCGTATGGAGAGAGAACCATGTAATCTTATCCGCATATCTGGGTGCAACGAACGAGCAACCCATGGTTGGTTGAACCAGTTGATATGCATGCGACCCGTTTCATCCTCGACCGCGGCTTCGACTTTTGATTTTTTGCCCCTTCGCCAACCTGGATTCACTTTAATGACGGTCGATTCGATAGTAACTAATTCAGGTATTGCATCTTGGTCGCCTAAGAGTGCCTCTGCGGCTTCGATTGTCATGCCCCCGTGGTGCGTCTCGTACCGCATCGGCAAGTGTTTAATGAGATCAGCAACTCTGTACATCCCAAGTTCATGGAGTGCAATTGCTCGATCTTGCGTTACGCTTGGCAAATCGGTAACGAGGGTAAGAAGATGTTTTTTTTCGCAGGTATCTTGCATAACTCGACGTGTGCAGGATACCATCATAGGTTCGTGGCAGATTTATTTACAAATACGGAAAATGAAAGAGAGCCGGCTAAGCCGCCAAAACCAATCACTGTTTCCCAGTTGAGTAAAAAGATTAACGAAACACTTGAGGGGAGAATTGGTCGGATTGATGTTGTGGGGCAAATCAACAGTCCGAAATTCATGAATCACTGGTACTTTACGTTAGCAGACGAAGACGCAAAAATTGACTGTGCGATGTGGGCTTCGAGCGTTTCAACAATAAAGAACGGGGAGTTTGAAGGTGGGAAACCAAAACAAGGAGACATGGTTGTTATTCGCGGCATGCTTGGGCACTTTGCAAAATACGGTAAAACGCAACTCTATGTAGAGCGAATGAAATCAGCAGGAGACGAAAAAGGCTCTCTCCAAAAGGCGTTCGACGAGCTTGTACTAGAGTTACGTGAAAAAGGGTGGTTCGATGAGGCACACAAAAAACAACTGCCACAATACCCAAGAAAAATTGCTGTGATTACTAGTAAGACTTCAGCTGCAGTTAGAGATGTTATAGAGACGGCGAGGCAGCGGTGGTCAGTAACAGAGTTATTAGTTGTCAATGTTCCTGTTCAAGGTAACGCTGCTGTCCCTTCTATTATGCACGCGATTGAAAGTGTAGACAAGGCGGCTGAAACACTAGGGATTGACGCGATCATCGTAACTCGTGGAGGTGGTTCCCTTGAAGAGCTTTGGTCATTTAATGATCGAGGTGTTGTCGAAGCAGCGTTTCGATGTAATACACCAATTGTTTCAGCAATCGGCCATGAATCTGACACCTCAATCATTGAACTTGTCTCCGACTTACGAGCATCGACGCCAACTCAAGCAGCGATGGCGCTTGTGCCAGATCGAGACGAACTTTCACAGATGGTAGAGCACTTTAACCTTCGTTTGTCGAGTGTTGCCAAACTTCAAGTAGAACGTGGTCAGTCGCGAGTACGCCATCAGGTGGCGGGAGTATGTGCAATTGCAAATGGGCAACTGCATAAAAAAGCATCAAGGATTTCAGCGCTATCAGAGGCTCTTACAGCGAGAAGGCCCGGTGCCCTTGTTCAAAAACGCAAAGGCAGGGTATCTACGCTGTCCACTGCATTGAAAACCTATTCGCATCAAACAATTGAAAGAGCACGAGCTGGGATTGACGCAATGGCTGGCAAATTAGATGCGATTGACCCCAGCGTCGTGCTAGAGCGGGGTTTTAGTTTGACTGAGGATGCTTCGGGCAACCTAATTCGGCGAGCGCAAGATGTTAAAGAAGGCCAAAAAATACGGACGGTTCTTGCCCACGGAACAATCGAGTCCGAGGTAGAGTGCACATCATGAGCGATAAGCCACTCCAAAAACCTGAAGAGATGACGTTTGAGCAAGCCGCAGATGAACTTGACGCAATCGTCAAGCGCATTGATGGCGGTGAAGCAGACTTGGAAACAATGATGAAAGAACATGCGCGGGGACAGTTGCTTGTAAAGCGATGCCGTTCGTTGCTGGTTGATGCAGAGCAACAACTTACAACGATGGAAGCGGACGAACTCGAATAAAACTTTGTAAAGGGAAAGGACTCCCGAACTTTGCTTGGAGCATCAATCTCAACTATTGACCAACTGTTACTCAAGGCTACCATCCTTGAACATTTGCCATCAGCACTTTTTGTATTTGTACTCGGGGCTTGCGTTGGGAGTTTTTTGAACGTGCTCGTCTTTCGGCTACCTCGCAACATTCGACTCTTAACACCGCCAAGTTCATGCCCATCTTGTGATCATCAACTCCGATTTTTTAGGGAGAACTTGCCGATTA
Source organism: Planctomycetota bacterium (assembly GCA_014381385.1). GTDB lineage: Bacteria > Planctomycetota > Phycisphaerae > Phycisphaerales > SM1A02. The sequence goes on from JACNLR010000031.1 coordinate 5,686, forward strand.
TTGGCTGGATTGCAATTCGTGGGAAGTGTCGGTATTGCAAGGCGCCTGTATCAATTGAATATCCTTGTGTTGAATTGCTTACTGGGTTGTTGTTTTTAGGATGTTATGTGCTTTGTTATTGGGTTTCTCCAACGACGCCATTTGTTGGCGAGATTTTTGGCGACTGGTGGCACACGAACGGAATCGTTCGAACCCTTCCGATGTTCCTCGCACTTCTTACATTAGTAGGGGGTTTGCTTGCAATGACTTTGATTGATGCGCGCACATTTACTATTCCAATACAAATTCCAATCTTCATGACTGTCGTTGCTTTTATTGCGGCAGCTTTGCAGAGCCAAATGCATTTACGTAATACACCAGCGCAAATTTGGCCCTATCCTCTTATTGATTGGACTTGGGCACTCGCTGCATTTGGTGGAATGTTTGGCGTAGCAGTGAGCGTATGTTTGTTACGTATGGGTGTTTTTGCATATAGTTTCGCTGACTACGATGAGTATCTCCAAGAGGGTGAAACGCTTTGTTCGTATCCTCACTCTCGCCGTGAAATGGGTAAAGAACTTTTGTTTGTCTTGCCAATCGTCATTGGGTTTCTTGTTGGTTGGATGCTAGGTTACGAAAAGGGAGTGCCGCCTTTACTCGTGCAGGGGCTTGCGGGAAGCATGCTTGGGTACATCGTTGGCGGTGGATTAGTCTGGGCTGTTCGAATTGTTGGAACGCTAGGGTTTGGCCGAGAGGCGATGGGATTAGGCGATGTGCATCTGCTTGCGGGAGTCGGAGCGGTTCTAGGGTGGTGGGATCCGATTCTGATTTTCTTCATCGCTCCCTTTAGCGGCTTGCTTTGGGCAGCATTTTCAGCGATTCTTGAGAAGATAGGTAAGAAGCACAAGGAAATACCCTATGGACCGCACCTTGCAGTGGCTACGCTCCTTGTCGTGTTTCTACGTCCGGGTATTCAATGGGCTTGGGATATTGCTATGCCCGGAGTTTCTCAACCAACTTCTGAAAAAATACAGACATATTTGCCTGAGGTCGATTTGACTTATAGGGAAAAAGAGGGTTCAATACCAATAACACCACACGTCGTTGGATGCGATAAGGTGAGACAGGATGTTTCACTGGTATGTGGTTTACAGTCCTCTGACATGGAGAAAGGACACGCATGATGCGACGAAATGTAACAATGGCAATAGCGGGTTTAGCGGTTGGAATTTCAATGCTTGGTTGTAACAACAGCATGAAAACCGAAAATGACTTGTTAAAAACTGAAAATGAAGAATTGCGAATGCAATACAAAGAAGCAACAGCAGCACTACAAGCAGCTGACGAAGATTTGACAAGATCGCAGGGCGAATTACGAAATGCGCAAAACGAAAATCAAACGCTGCAAACGGCACTGGACACACGTCCTGAAACCATTAACATATTTGAGAATATCGCAGGTGTAGATGTAGAACTCCGCGATAAAGATCTTGCACTTACGGTTGCTAGCGATCTTCTTTTTAATTCAGGTAGTGCGTCATTGAAGAAATCAGCGAAGGGCACACTTTCAAATGTTGCATCAGCGCTTAACTCAACGTATCCAAATCAATCGATAGTGATTATGGGGTACACTGATACGGATAAAATTTCAAAGAGTAATTTCAAAAGTAACTGGCATCTGGCATTTGATCGTGCGTGGTCTGTTCGAGACTATCTGGTGAGCAATGGTGTTAACAAGGATCGCATTGCAATCGAAAGTTGGGGACCAACGAAACCTCTCTCCACTAAAGCGGCAAGTAGGCGAGTGGATATCGTCGTAGTAGACGAATAATGAATTAAGTTTTTGTTTCATAACACGGCAAGCGGATTCTTAAAATCTGCTTGTCGTGTTTTTTTATACCCCACTTTTCTCCTCTGAGACTTTTTAAAGCCGAAAAATCGCCTCTGAGACTTTTTAGAGCATCTCAGGGCCTATTTTTGAATATTCAAAAAAAAAGTCTCAGAGGAGAAAAGTGGGGTATAGCGCAGAGGCGTAGTGCATGGGGGAGCGTAAACAACGAATTTGGTACCATGCGCGGATATGGGAATCCACGACAGAGAATATGCAAGACCAAACCAACCAAGAGGGTTTGGGGGTTACAGTGGTGGTTCAAGGCAGCGGAAACCA
>JACNLR010000229.1 GCA_014381385.1 Planctomycetota bacterium
CTCCTTTGGGGTCAGACTCCTTTGGGGTCAGACTCCTTTGGGGTCAGACTCCTTTTTGGGGTCAGACTCCTTTGGGGTCAGACTCCGATATTGGTGGTAAAAAGGGGTTTTTTGTAAAAAATGTACTTATTTTTTTGAAAAAAGTGGTCGAAGGCGGCTCTGCGCCTCGTCGCCAGCAATGATATCAGCAGATAGATCAGCGGCTTTTTGCAAAATGTCGTCATCCAAAGAACCGTCGAGCTCATTGAGCCAACGCTTTGTGGTTGCAAGCGCATCTTTTCCGCCTGCTGCAAGGTTTAATGCAAAAGCATCAACAGCGGACGGTAAATCCTCAATGGAACACAAGTGCGTCGCAAGACCCGCCTCAAATCCTTGTTTGCCTGAAATAGTTCCACCAGAGAGGAGCATGGCTCTTGCCTTGCCGGCACCTATTTTTTTTATCAACCAAGGAGTAACAACAGCAGGGCAAATTCCAAGGTCAACTTCAGGATAACCCACCTTTGCCTCAGGATGCGTGAACGCGAAGTCGCATACAACCATAATCCCGCAACCACCACCAATAGCGGCTCCCTGCACCCGCGCGATTGTTGGTACTGCAAGCCTGCGGATTCGACCAAAGGCTCGAGCAAGCCCGCGGAGCATTTCACGCATCGCTTTGGGATCGTTAATTACAGCTTTCAAATCCATTCCTGCACAAAATGAACGACCTTCTCCTGCGAGAATGAGCGCACGCATTGATTCTTTCTTTTCAATTTCGTCAAGACCGCTATGGATAGCATCAATCATTTTTGCTGACAACGCGTTGCGCTTGCCTGCCCTGTTGAGCGTAAGCGTGACGATACCTTCGTGCTCTGTGATTCGAATCATCTGTGTAGGGTACCCCCTTAAGCAGGATTCATGCGGATTAAGGTCCCAAGCGCCTTCCCTGGGTCTGGCTGTCGCATCAGAGACTCCCCAACGAGTACTGCGTGTACACCATGTAATCGCAGTTTTTCAAGATCTTCGGGTACTGAAATACCCGATTCACTTACGACAATCGATGTATCTTCAACTACGTCGATCATCCGAATGGTATGGTTTAAATCGGTTTTCATCGTCTCTAAATTGCGATTATTGATTCCAAGTAAACTGTATCCTGTATGGGGAAACCCAATATATTGTTGTACTTTGAGCAAATTGCCCATGTCATGAGCCTCGACGAGGGTGGTCATTCCAAGTTTTTGGGCAAGGATCATGAAATCTATAAGTTGCCCTTCCGAGAGAACCTCGGCAATCAATAAAATAGCATCAGCGCCTGCAGCCCTCGACTCCCAAATTTGAAATTCGTCAATGATAAAATCCTTCCGAAGTACCGGCAGGGCGACCGACTGCCGAATTTGAGTGAGATAATCTAAACAACCTCCAAAAAAAGCATGATCGGTCAAACAAGATATAGCGGCAGCGCCGTGCTTCTCGTAGCATTTAGCAATGGCGACAGGATCAAAATCCTCACGAATTACCCCAGCGGACGGACTCTTGTGTTTTACTTCCGCAATAACACTCGTGCTGCACTTCGTATGGCTATTGACCACCGCTGCGAAAAAATTCCGAGGTCGGTCTTGTGCCTCTGCTTTCGATCGTACTTCTTCAAGAGATGTTGTGCGAATAAGTTCTGCGACCTCGTCTCGTTTACGTTCAATAATTGTGCTTAGTGTTATTGCCATCGGTACTTCAGTCGCCAAGGGTAACGAAGAATTACAAACTGTGGAAGCGCCATTGTTCGATTTTGCAACACTTCTGCTTGCGATTTTCGCGATTAGTGTTGTTTTTTGGTTCAAACAGTCAAAGATTCATACGCTCCCTAGGCACAGCCAACTGCTCTTTGGGGTAACCCCCACGATGCTAGCCCTTATGTGTTTCGCCATGTTTGTTCTTGGTGGAATTGGTGCGTGGTTTGGCTCAGGGCGAGGTACGCAGGGTACGCTGAGTGAGACAGCTTGGATGTATAGTTCTTCGATCATTGCACAGTTGCCTATTGTGATTTTGTATGCAAAATACAGTTTAAAACTGCGCTCTCGTCGCGTAATCCCCATTTCGTGCATCGCATTCGTTGTGTTTGTCCCACTTGCCCTTAGCGTTGCAGCGTTGAGTCATGCCGCCCTTGTTACGACTGGGATGGAATTACACACCTCACTTGGTCATGAAACATTGAAGCAACTCATCGATGCTCCGATGGGCGTACAGACTTGGGTAGTCATCGTCTGCGTGACTGTTGGCGCAGGCATAATTGAAGAAGTGTTCTACCGTGGGTTGCTTTTGCCACTGTTTTCTGAAGTATTCGGCGGAAAAACGGTCTGGCGAGCCATCATTGCAACAAGTGTCTTTTTTGCGATTATGCATATTGGAGTAGCGCAACCATCAGCAATATTGGGACTTTTTGTCCTTTCGATTGGGCTGTGTTGGGCGAGAGTAAAAAGCGGTGGGGTGCTCTCTCCAATTGTAATTCACATCGTTTTCAACGCAATGAATATAGCATTTGTTTACAGTACGCACTTATGAGTACTCGCGAAGTCATTCTAACGGGCGACACCCCAACGGGTCAGTTGCATCTTGGTCACTATTTTGGTTCTGTACGCCGTCGGGTAGAACTGCAAGAGACCCACGATTGTTATTTTCTTTTGGCAAACATGCACGCATACACTACGCGGTCAGAGTATCCAGATGAAATACACAGTGACACTCTTGAAATTGTTCGCGATTATTTAGCGATGGGAATTGATCCTAACAAGGCGGCAATTTTACTCCAGTCGGAAACTCCGGCGATTGCAGAGTTGACTTTTTTGTTTTCAATGTTGTTGCCCTTTAACCGCGTGATGCGAAATCCAACATTGAAAGAAGAAATAAAAGTAAAAGGCCTCGGTGAAAATTATAGTTTCGGCTTTCCGCTATATGCTGTTGGTCAAACAGCAGACATACTGGCATTTCGTGCGCACGCTGTTCCTGTTGGCGAAGACCAAGTTCCCCACATTGAACTCACGAGAGAAGTTGCGAGGCGGTTTAACAAACTCTATTGTGGCATAGATGAAAACGTTGAAGATGACGACCCAATTATGATTGAGAAGGGGATCTTTCCTATACCTCGCGCAGATGTTGGAAAAGTTGGGAAACTCGTGGGCACCGATGGTGTTAACAAAATGAGCAAATCGTTGAACAATACTATTTTGATTACCGACACACCAAAGAAAGTCAAAAGGAAACTTGGACAACTGTACACCGGTCGACAATCGATGACGGACCCTGGCGACCCAGACAGTTCTCTCATGCAATACGTTGACATTTTTATCACAGATACTGATCGCGCCGCAGAATTGAAAGATAAGTATGTTCGCGGCGATAACATTGGCGATGGACATATTAAAGTTGAAGTTGCAGAAGCAATCAGTGGTCTATTGGCGCCGATGCAAGAGCGAAGATCGCATTACGATGGGGATGACGACACAATTATCGATATTATTCGAGACGGCACAGCGCGGGCAAACATCAAAACAGAAGAAACACTTGCCATGGCAAAAGAAGCAAGTGGACTTGGATATTTCAGCAGAGCAATTACGTTTGGAGATTCAAAATGATACGAATACAGTTACTTTTATCGCTTCTTCTATTCTTAACCTCTTGTCACAACCCATCGGGCAATCCGAAACTTGCATCACGTCCATACCCTATGGAACTACATGTTCAAAACTCTGTTCCTATTCAGGTAATACGAACAGATCAGTACATTGAAATTGTTAACAGCTCTGCTGATGATTACAACAACGCAACACTTTGGGTCAATCAACGGTACTCAAAGGAGATCCCACCGCTTCTGGCAGGCTCGAGAATGCGAATTAATCTTTGGAATCTTTACGATGACTTTGGCGAAAAATTTAACGCTGGCGGAGTTTGGCGTACTGATCAACCTACCCCTCTTGTTATCGCTGAACTGCAAACTTCAAATGATTTACCACTTGTTGGTTTGGTTGTAATTGATCAACAGGATTAATTAGGGTGTCGGTAAACATGGTACCGTCGCAGCCAAGCGATGACTCGCATTCGGACATCGCCGAGTATGCAAAAAAAATCTCGATTGATCCAAGGATACCCAAAATAGTCAACGGTTTTGATGTTCCTTTTTTTCAAGCGGGCTTGGCAGGGTACAGCGATGGGGCGATGCGATTGATCGCCCGACGACATGGGTGCCCATTTTGCGTAACAGAGGCTTTGCTCGATCGCACACTTATTTGTGGCGGAAAGGGAAGGCGCAAAGAAGATCCCGACTTGCTTGCCGAAGAAGTAGGTGACATAGAAGGGAATGAAGCAGCGGGGCTAGATGACCATCCTATTGCGGGTCAAGTAATGGGTACTGTTCCAGAGGAAATGGCAAAGGGCGCGGACATTCTTGTTGGAATGGGGTACGACGTCATTGACGTAAATTTCGCTTGTCCAGTTAAAAAAGTAAGAAGAAGAAACAGAGGCGGACATTTTTTAACAGCACCTTGCGAGGCACACGATGTTCTTTCTGCAGTCCGTGAAGTTGTGCCAATGGAAATACCGGTGTCTGTAAAACTCCGCAGAGGTTGGGACGATACTTCAAGTTCTGCAGAGAACTTTTATTCTGTTTTTGACCATGCATTTGAAGTTGGGTATAGTTGGGCGACCGTACACCCCCGCACAGTTGAACAGCGGTACAAGGGTCCTTCAAATTGGTCGTTTTTAAAAGAGTTGACTTCACGCCGACCCGAGGCACTTGTTTTTGGTAGCGGGGACATATGGTGTGCTGCAGATATATTCAGGATGATGCAGCAAACGGGAGTACAGGGAGTATCTGTTGCTCGAGGTTGCATCGGTAATCCTTGGATTTTTGCGCAAGCGAGGAATTTAATGGAGGGTAAAAAACCACTACCACCGACCATTGACCAGCAGCGTAGTGCTTTGCTGGAACACTTAATGCTCTGTACTCAATTGCACGGAGAAAAAAAAGCATCAAGACTAATGCGAAAGTTTGGTATCCAATTTTCTAAATACCACTCAGATCCCGATGAAGTAAAAACACATTTTATACAAGCCGAATCATTATCAGATTGGAAAAACGTAATCGAAAAATTTTATTGCGCGTCTTCAAATTGTTGAAGTTGATTGGGTGAAAGCAACTTTAATACAGAGGTGTATATCTCGTCAGTTGATTCTTTCATTTGTGCAGTAGCTTGTAACAACTTGTTTTTTATCTGAGATTGGCCCACATATGCTTGTGCACCGCATCCGGAAGACCACGGGTCAAAACCATGATTCATTCTCGCATTATGGATTAATGAGATGGCTACCCTTTTGGATTGTTCGTTTCTCGTTTTCCATACGGCAAATTGAAAATTAGCTTTCTCTACGACGCCTGAATCTTGAACATTGCCGAGAATCCAAGAAACGATGTTGCTAACGCGTTGATCCGTTGCAAGTTGCGGGTAGGCAATTGCCAATGCGGCATCAACCATATAGGGCGCAATGATTTGTTCAAAGTTGCCCCAACGTTCCATCGCACGTTTTTCATAGAACCTGCAAGATTCAGAATCGCTTACCAAGTTGGCGCTCATTGCTCCGAACCTATCTTCAATATCTTCGTCTATGTTTGCAAGAAGAAATGCATCTATCTCAACAAGTAGGTTTTTAGGCACGGTTGTAAGGGAAGGTAGGTCGACCCAAACAGTTGATGGCCAAGGATTGTTCGATTCTCTCGCCCTGAGCAAAACGGTACGCCGCAAATGCACTAAGCCAATGCTCCACGATTGGTCATTGTTAAGTACACCGAGCGATTCTAGCAATTCGTCGAACAAAGCTTTTGCTTGTTTAGTTTCCTGCTTACGGTTCTTGAGCTGTTCCGCTTGCGAATTTTTTGGCGACTCTTCCTTCGATACGATTTCCAGCATTTGGTCGTTGTACGCATCGAAAACTGCTCGAGCAATAAACTCGTGATCTCCATCGATGGATGCTCCAAGCGTCAAATGAAAATCTCGCTCCGTACACACTGGCTGTACGCTACATATTCCACAAACCACGATGACCAGTGTGCCTAAACCCATACCAGCATCATACTTTGGGGTCAGACTCCTCTGTGGGGTCAGACTCCTTTTTGGGGTCAGACTCCTCTGGGGTCAGACTCCTTTGGGGTCAGACTCCTTTCTGGGGTCAGACTCCCTTTTTGGGGTCAGACTCCTTTGGGGTCAGACTCCCTTTTTGGGGTCAGACTCCCTTTTTGGGGTCAGACTCCCTTTTTGGGGTCAGACTCCTCTGGGGTCAGACTCCCGAGAGCCTATAAGAAGGTCAATATGGAGGATTAGGGTCGCGGGTGGTACTTGGCGATAACAGCTTTAAGTTGGGAGCGATCAATATGTGTATAGATTTGCGTAGTGCCAATATCGCTGTGCCCTAGCAATTCTTGCACAATGCGAAGGTCAGCCCCACCAGCGAGCATGTGCGTTGCGAAACTGTGGCGAAGTGTATGTGGGTGTACATCACCAAGGTCTGCATTCTTGGCCAACTTTCGAATGATTTGCCAAATCGCTACGCGTTCTAATGGTCGACCTGTATTTGAAAGTAACAAGCGCCCATCGTCACGCCCATCGCCAAACCGTAAGAGTTTTGGCCTAAGTTCTTCAACATACTGCTTAAGAGATGCGATTGCTGGTTTCCCGATAGGCACAAGACGCTGTTTGTTCCCCTTGCCAGTGATCATGACGACCGCCATCGTTTCCTTAAAATCGTCGGGCTTAATTCCCGCCACCTCACTTGCTCGCATTCCTCCTGCATACATAAGTTCAACAAGCGCGCGGTCACGTTGCCACAATCGACCGTACTCTGGATTTGCAGCTTCAATAAGTGTTTTCATTTTCTTTGGCGAAAGAACATCTGGTAATTTTTTCCACCGAGTCGGCGTCTCTAGCAACCGAGCAGGATCAGATTCAATACGATTCGATGCTTGCAGGTATCGAAAGAGCATCCGAATTGTAGAAAGGTGTCTTGCAACACTCGAAGCTTGCAATCCTCGGTCATGGTGCAAGTAACGAACGTGCGCTGCAAGAAGTTTCGGAGTTACTGCATTGCAGCAAGTTATTCCTTCAGCAAGCAAATGCTCCTGCAACAAATCTAAATCGCGGCGATAGGCTTCAAGCGTCGCTGGCGACAAGCCAGCCTCAACCCGAAGGTACCCAAAAAAATCACGAACCTGTTGGTCGTAGTTCGACGGCGTGGCCATTGATGGTCATATCTAAAGAAGCGTTATGAGTAACACCAGCGAGCTGCTGGTACATTGCACAAGAGGAGTACTTGCCAAAACAAACGCTGCACGCTTGGTCTAATCTTCCAAGTGTGAATCTGCTTGAACAGGCATCGTGTCCATCTTCAATATAAGGACAACACTGCAGGGTAGAAAGAACTGGTAGTTGGTCTGCCATCGTGCCAAGTACCTATCGGCAAGATGCTACGACGGGAGCCAGAAACAGCGGTTATGTACGCGCAGACCACAATTCAAAGGTTAAATCGTAACTATTTTGCTCATCGGCGGGTTGGGGGGCGGGCCTGGTTATAGGACTGGTTTGAGGGGTAAACCTGGGTAAGAGAGTGTTCCCAAGCCTAGTCGTGGGGTTGCGGGGGCGGGGGAGCGGCGGTCTGAAATGCAAAAACATTTTGGTTAATTCCCCACCACCAAAAAAAAAAAACCCCCGCTTTGGCACAACAACTACAACAACATCTAAGGG
>JACNLR010000070.1 GCA_014381385.1 Planctomycetota bacterium
GGTATGCAGCTGATGTTGCGCGTGCATTGCAGAGCGTAGATGCAGGCGATTTAACAAAAGCGCTTCAGCAATTGAATTCTTTGAAAAAGAGATACCCAAAAGACCCCGTCGTTTTGAATAATCTTGCAACAGTGTATATGAAACTCGGTCAGCTTGACCAAGCCCAAGATGTGTTAAAAAAATCTATGCGATGGTCCCCTTCGTACGCGCCGACACAACTCACTATGGCATTTACAGTGCAAGCAACAGGTAATATTGATCTTGCAATTACTTATGCACAGAAAGCCATTTCGCTACAACCTGCCATGTCCTCTGCACATGCACTCGTTGGACGTCTTTCTTTTCAAAAAGGCGACTTGCCAAATGCTGCTCTATATTTCGCCCAAGCCATAGAACTTGGCAATAGTGACCCAACCATCCGCGAAATGCACGGTATGGTGTTGTTAAATTTAGGAAAAACAAAGGATGCGTTTAAGCAGTTTACTTTAGTACTTCAAGCGTCTCCAGAGAGACCAATTAGCATAAGTGGCTTGGCGATTGCGACAGCACTTCAGGGAAATCCTGATGATGCTCTAAAACAACTTGCTAAAGCGAAGACGAAATTTCAGAACGACCCGAACATAGAACGAGCTTGGCAATCTGTTTTAAAGATAAAGGGCAGGAAATGATTTCATTCGTACTACTCCTTAGTGTAGTTGGACTACAAGACGCGCAACCTTGGCTAGAAAACCAAGCGAAAGCACGGAATGTCTCCTTTACTTGGATTAGTGGCGATACTGGAAAATTCAACATGCCAGAAATCATTGGTGGTGGAGCGGCGCTCTTTGATTACGACAACGACGGTGATCTTGACATCTATTTTGTGCAAGGCGGGCATTTAGGTACAGAGATAAAAGAGAGTAATATATTGCTACGAAACGACGCTGGTATTTTTGTTGATGTGACTTCACAAAGTAATACAGGTGACACAGGGTACGGGATGGGTGTTGCAACTGGGGATTTTAATAACGATACATTTGTAGATTTATTTATTACAAACGTTGGTCCAAACGTTTTGTTACAAAACAATGGTGATGGTACTTTTACAGACGTCACCGCTCAAGCAGCCGTAGGTGATGATGGTTGGGGCGCTAGTGCTGCGTTTGCTGACTTCGACAGCGATGGTGATTTAGATTTATATGCAATTAATTACTTGGTCTGGGAGCATGGTTTGGATTTGCAATGTTTTAATGCAAAAGGAAGTGAAGATTATTGTTCACCAACAAATTACATGGCCCCTGCTAAAGATTTGCTCTACAGAAACAATGGCGATGGTACGTTCACAAACATGTCCGAATCCGCCGGCATCGGTACTCGTACTGGCACAGGGCTAGGCTTGCTGTGCAATGACTACACCGGAGATGGAAAAATAGATATATTTGTTGCAAACGATGGGATGGCAGATCAGCTTTGGCAAAATAATGGAAACTGGTCATTTACCGATGTAGCAGCAATGCGGGGATGCGCACTTGACGATGAAGGTCGAGCAAAAGCTGGAATGGGCGTAACAACAGATGACTTCGATTTTGATGGCGATTTCGATATTCTAGTTTGCAACCTATTTGGTGAGAGTGATTCGCTTTATCAAAACGAAGGGGAGTACTTTGTTGATATTACTTCACACAAGGGCATTAGGACTGCAACTAGGCACGCTACGAGGTTTGGATTGGGCTGGGTCGATTTCAACAACGATGGTATTCTAGATCTTTACGAAGCGAATGGTCGCGTGCAACAAATAGGTTCTCCAATCACAAAAGACCCATTTGCTGAAGCGAATTTTTTACTCCGAGGCACACCCTCTAAGTGGGAACGTATCGATGCAATCAAAGAGCAAGAAATTCATACGAGCAGAGCGGCAGTGTTTGGTGATATTGACAACGATGGTGGAGTTGATGTGCTTGTTATTAATCGAGATGCACCAGCATATTTGTTGATGAATATTCATCCCAACAGGGCTAATTCGGTTGTCTTTTCTGTAAAAACGAAAGACGGCAGAGACGCCCTTGGTGCTGTTGTATCAGCAAAGGTGAATGGTGCAACCATTACGCATCCTGTTCAATCTACTTGGAGTTATATGGCTGCAAATGACCCACGCGTCCGCTTTGGTTTGGGTAAAAATAAAGAAGTATCTGAAGTCACTGTTACTTGGGTAGATGGCACGAAGACGCTATTTGGCACTTTTACGCATGGCGAACATACTCTAAAAAACAAATAGACATCATCTCCCGACTTAAATCTCCCGACTTAAATCTCACGATTTAAAACTCCTCACTGAACATCTTGAATAGAACGCCCCACCCCATTTTACCTCTGAGACTTTTTTTTTGAATACTCAAAAAACATCCTTCATTGAGCTTAAAAAGTCTCAGAGGCGATTATTGGGGCTTAAAAAGTCTCAGAGGTAAAAAGTGGTAGGTGCTGTATACTGTTGGAAAGGAATTAACTATGCCATTTGAACTCCCAAAACTACCGTACGAATTTAACGCCCTTGAGCCACATATTGACGCTCGAACTATGGAAATTCATTACACGAAACACCATGCAGCCTACGTAGCGAACCTAAATGCAGCAGTTGAAGGTACTGATTGGGCTGAAAAATCGCTCAATGAGCTACTCAGTAACCTCAATACGCTTCCAGAATCTATTCGAACAGCAGTACGTAATAATGGTGGTGGACATTGGAACCATTCCATGTTCTGGACAATCATGTGTTCAAACGCCGTTGGTGCCCCAACAGGCGATCTTGCTAGCAAAATCGACCAAACGTTCGGTTCTTTCGATGAAATGAAAGCAGCGTTTGCAAAAGCTGCTGGTACGCGATTTGGCTCTGGCTGGGCATGGCTCACAGCAGACGAAAATGGCGACCTTAAGATATGGTCTTCTGCGAACCAAGACAATCCTTGCATGACTGATCTTTGTATGGGCGATTGCACCGCTATTCTTTGCCTTGATGTTTGGGAACATGCCTATTATTTGAATTATCAAAACAGACGTCCAGATTACGTCAATGGTTGGTGGAATGTTGTGGACTGGTCAGCTGTAGAAGCAAACTGGAACGCAGCTCAAAACGCAAAGAGCGGCTGTGGCTGTTCTTGTTCTTGCAATTCCTGAAAGGTAGATTCCGATGAAAAATATGTACTGGTTCAGCATCCTCTTTTTCGCTGGATGCTCTTCCCCCACAGTCACGCAATATGGCGGGATGCGAGATGCACTTCGAATGGGGAACACGCAAGCACGGGTTACGTTCGAAGAAATTGCCAGAACGCCGCACGCTTTTGCTGTTGGCGCACTTACGAATTTGGCAGGTGAAGTTACTGTTTTCGATGGTAACGTGTACACTGCAACGACGAACGATGGTGAGACAGCGTTCACAAGTATCAACAAGAGCGAGTTTGCATCAGCCACACTTTTGTCTTTAGCTTATGTACCTAAATGGATTTCTATGGAACTCCCATCGAAATTACCACTTGAAGATGCAATCGAACTCGCCGCTTCTTTGCTTGGCACTGACACGAGCGAGCCGTTCCCTTTTTACATCAAAGGAACAGCGAATGAATTCAAACTGCATGTTATCAATGGTTTCTGTCCAGTTGCAAAACCTGACTTAGCACCTGAGTTTCAACCTTGGCGCCTCGAATCAACGGGGACAGAGCCAATTACTGTTGTCGGAATCTATGCGAAGAACCAAGAAGGCGTTATGACCCACCATGGGTCGGATGTACACATTCACGGTATTTTAAAAATGCGCGGTGAGATTACAAGCGGACACCTCGATTCAGTTGCTCTGGAACCTGGTGCGTTGATTTATATTCCTGCGAATTAACGTCCGAATATTTCCTCTATTTTTTTAAAATTCGCGCAGGTATTGCCAATCCACAATATCTAGTGGGTAAGTTTTCACATGACCTACCATGTCTCGTGCTGCTTCCTATTGTATGCGTAGAAGTAACGTAAAGACATAGTTATCACGTGAAGTGACAAACGTCATACGGCCGAAACGCAAAGTACCGCAACGGAAGGAAAGACCAATCATGCTCTCAAAAAACCAAGTAATTGATGCTATCAGTCGCCTGAACCCTACAGCACCCATGCACTGGCTAGCTAGATTCGAATTAGATGCCCTACGTAAGTACTACGAACACTTACTTCTTACTTTAGAGCCACGTGGTTCACGTGGTTGGATTCGCCCCAACGACAGTGCTGCCGTAGTCACCAGAAGACCAGCAGCGTAATACATTGTTCCGCTAAAAGCGGTCTGTCCCCCTCTTTGTCAGGTTCTGAGACTCCCCAACGTCAGAATCTAACCGAGCGCGGGACAGGCCGTTTTTTTATGCCGTTTATTGCGATTCAAACCCACGCTTCACAAGGGCTAACTCAAGCAGCGTACGGACGCGGGTAATCAGTTCCAACTTGTTTACAGGCTTTGTAATAAAGTCGTTTGTACCGCATTCTACAGCCCTCTCGTAGTCGCTCACTTCGTTGAGGGCTGTTACCATGATTACGACTGTATCACGTGTAGCTGGTTGGGATTTTATTTTTTGGCAAACCTCAAAACCGCTCATTCGTGGCATCATGACATCGAGGATGAGTAGATCAGGGCAAGAGCGCTCAATCTTTTCGATTGCTTCCACGCCATCAGAAGCAGTTTGCAATTTGCAAGGCAATTCCTCAAGGAATGCTTGCATTAATTCCAAATTTTGGGCATTATCGTCTACGAGTAGGATAGTGGCTAAGGAGAGATCCACTTGCTCAGATGGGTTGGATTTTAAATCATTCACGCTGCGTATGCTATCATGTGTCATTCTTATGTGTTCTAACAAGAGATATATAGCATGACAAAATACGCTCCCCCTTCAATTTGGACTGATGAATTTAACGCCCCTACCGTTGAGGGTCTTCGGAAATTGTTGCTCAATGACTGCAAAAAGGCGTTCGATAGAGCAAGTACTAAAATTCATGCTCTAGGTGAGATCCGTGAAGAAGTACTCTGGTTTGGAGACTGTTGGTTTTGGACAGTTGCTTTTATGACGGATCACTCCGAGTTGCCCCTCGCGATCATAGTTCCTTTCGAAGAAGACATGCAGATTGCTTCCCCTTTGTCACACGAATTCATTGATCAACTTTCAACTCGAAGGCTCAAGCGTTTTGTCCGTGATGGAATTGAACTCGCAATGCCACCGCACGAAACCCAATGGGCTGTATGGTCTTCTGCAACCCCCGCAGCAGTCGAAGACATTATGCCTGTACTAAAAAGCTTGTATAAATTTACGACTGAGTAATACGCCTTACTCAGAAACCCATTGACCATTGCGACGAATAATTTTCGTTGGGTCAACGTTATATAACGAAGCAAGATCATCATTCAACGTAAACGATACGGGGTTACCATCGGTATTTATGTATTCAGCAGACCAGACGGTCGCTCCCCCAGTTATTGCTAATTCAGCCTTGAGTGTTAAAAGAATATCATCTGGAGAAGTTATCGCATTTCGTGAACCTGTGTTGTTGAGGACGCTATCATAAATTCGAGGGAAGAGATACCGCCAAGGCCTTAGGTTTTCTACCTCTTCTGAAGTTACTTTTTTACCAGTTCTTATATTCGCTACAACTTTGCAAAGGTCTTCTGCGTTTTGCGATGCGAGAAGAAGCGGTGAATTTTTGTTCAGGACAACTTCTGGCACAAGGAGGGAATTGGAATGGGTATGCATCGCTTGGAGTTTACTTCGAAGGATTGAATCAGTTTCTACTTCTATAAGCCCTAGTAGTGAACTTTTACGTAAGGATGGATCAAGTACCGCCGCTAGAATATAAAGGCGTTTGCAGTTCTTTGTATTTTTAGTTGTAATAGATGTATTGTTTGCCACATCTTCAGCTGCTTTTAAATAAGAAATTGGATCTTTTGGATTAACTTTAAATTCAACGGGAGAATCGTAAATGCTTGAGGTTAACAAAAATATGCAAAGGAATTTCATCGAGACAGATCTCCAGCGTTAGTAGCAATTCCAGTTTGAGAGAAAAATAGATCCCAACTAGAAGTGATGAGAAACTCGACTGAAGCTATCTGCTCGATAATAGTGCGGTCATTTTGTACTATAGATTTAAGTTTATTTGCAAACAACGCAGCGTTGCTGCCAGAATCAAAAATGGACGATGAGGTTAAATAGTAATACTCAAGTTGATTGTGCAAGTAGTGTTGCAATATATTTGAAGGTGTAAATATAAAGAAAACACTGTCATCGTCGTGCGATTTCCTCTTTGCTTTGACAAGCAGACGCATTGCCTCTAAGGAGGTGTATTCAGTAGAAGAAAGAACTACCAAGGGGCTAGTTTCTACAAATTCGTCAAGGAGTGAAATCGTTAACTCGTTAGAAATATAATCGAGTTGTTTTTGTTCTGGTTCTATCGTTGAAATTGCATGTTGTACAATTGCACGTCTTGCCTCATTGTCCCAATTTGCGCTTGTACGTTCTGGGAGTATGATTTCAGTGAGGTTAGCGACTAATTTGGATAGTTCCTTTTTAGATTTGTAATTACCTACATAATCAAGCATCGCTACTGCCAGATTATTATCATTATAGAATTGCGAAATGATGATATCGGTAGCTTGGGCTCGTATTTGGTTCGATTGCATAGCTAAAGCTGCACGAGCAAGAGTAGATGCATCCTTCGTTCCTAGTACTGTTGCGCCACTACGCTTTAAAGCGGATAGCGCTTCACTCTTAGAATCATTAAACGTTGAAGTCCATTTGCCATCTGTCTCTTCATAATACACCGACGAGAGAATTGGCGGTGCGTCTACAGTAATTGTATTCAGTTTTGTAAACACTTTTTCAACTAAATCACTACGACCTCTAAACAAATATAAAGCTGCTTCATTGAGTAATCGAGTCTGTATTAAGAATGTAGCTAAACCACTGTGTCGATCTAAAGAAGTGTATAGCTCTTGCCATCGCTGCAATTGAGCACTGTCTATCATGTTAGGAAGTGCCCGAACTGTGCGAATTGGGAGGGGTTTGGTATCGACTTCCCATGTTTGTGCGAGTAGGCTTGTCGCACTCTCTCGCTCTTCTGCTGAAGCATCTACATTTAGAATGAACTGAGGGCTAAACCAAGTAGAGTTACCAGATGCGTAAAATAAATTACCTAAGACATATAAATCCACGGAAGTAGTTGTTCTATCTTTGTACAAGGAAAGAACGCCATCTCTAAAGGGTTCGGACTTGATTGTTTCATTTTCGAGCAAGATTCGACCAAGTACTTTCCGTGTATTGCTTTCTCTTAATAAATCAAGCTTTGAGTTAACAATTGCTTTGATAACGCGCATATACCTAACATGGCGGGATTCTTGGTTGGCAATGCTCGATGTTGCAATCATCCATGCTTCCCACTGCATGAGAGTAAGCGAATCAAATTCAGTTGTTTCGAGTAACGATTGTGTAATTAGATCCAAGCACTCCGCTCTTGCAGTACTTGCGTCGCATGTGTTTATCGACTCTGGTTGTAGTTCAGCAGCATATGAGCGAGAATTCGGCGTAAGTAATGGACTGCACTTCATCGCTGCTAACATACCAACACTCCATGTTCGTTGAAGTACTGCGAGCGGTGCACCGGCGCGAACAG
>JACNLR010000104.1 GCA_014381385.1 Planctomycetota bacterium
AAATCCTTTTTGTAGTTGGCAGCACCCGTGGGTCTGTTTCCCTTGACGTTGCCTATTTATCTCCAAAACGACCTCGGTCGCATTCTTCCTTGCTTGCCAAAGCAAGTCTCCGACTCAGAGAGTACATTTGGAAGTTAGAAACTGCTCCTCCTGACCTTTCAAATTACCCGCAACTTAATGCCTCGCAAGCGGGGAACGAAAAAGTAAGCGATGCGCTTATGGACGCTCCCGATTCCGCCCATCCGCGGGAATGGTTGCAGCCCAAATCTGGTGTTCTCTCGATCGCTGCTGACCTAGTTGAATTAAAAACAGGTACAACCGAAAACATCGTCACGCTCTCTGGCAAAGTTAATCTCAATTTACGTTCCAAAGAGGGTGTAAATGATATGCAGTTAACTGCTGCTCGGGGCATTCTGTTTCTCGACGCCGGAAGTGTTCGTGATATCGCATCAGGCACTGTAGAGATGTCCCATGTACATGGCGTTTATCTAGAGGGCAATGTTGTTGCAAACGCAACAGATGGAAACTATTTAGTCCGCGCACCACAAATGTATTACGACTTTGACACTGGGAAAGCTGTGATGCTCGAATCGGTGTTACGGACCTATGTCAAAAATGGGACCATCCCAATTTACGTTCGAGCAAAAGAACTTCAACAAGTTTCATCAAACCAATGGCTCGCAAGCAGTGTCCAAGCTTCAACAAGTTCCTTTGCAACTCCCGACATTGCAGTTGGTGCTGCAAAAATGACAATTACACAACAAGATAATGGTGACGCTTACGTTGTAAGTGAACATAACACTGTGCGTTTGGGTGGCTTTCCCGTCATGTACTGGCCAAAATACAGTGGTGAAATTGCCAAAATTCCTCTGCGCGGCGTGAATCTTGGGCACCAAGACACAAAAGGGCAGATGATCGAAACAAAGTGGGAACTTTTTTCACTGCTTGGAGTTCGTGAACCTAAAAATGTATCCGCAGAACTTCTCGTCGACTATTACACAAAGCGAGGTTATGGTGTCGGGACTGATTTTCAATATAAATTTGGCAAAAATGTTGGGTTCCTCAATCTCTACTTGCTTGAGGATTCAGGAGAAGAAAAAACTTCCTCTGGCAGAAAACTTGATGTTACCGATTCAACACGTGGCTTCGCCCTCTTAGAAAATGAGGCAAAAGTAAGTCCGAACTGGACAATCCAAACGCAACTGAGTTACATCAGTGACCCAACTTTTATGTCTGTCTGGCGCCAATCCGATTACCGCACCCACGATGAGTATGAGACTTCCATGTATGCCAAGTACCAGAAAGAGAACGTTGGGTTTACCGCGCTGGCAAAATACGATTTGAATCAATTTATTTCTACGAGTTCACTTCTCGCTTCACGACAGTACAAAGTGGACAAGGCACCCGAGTTAGGATACTACCGATACGCCGACACGCTTTTTAATGGATCTGTAAATTGGTCGAGTGAATCACGAATTACAAGAGAGCGAATGGTCTTTCAAGAGGGAACGCCAAATGAACTCGGATTACGTAACAACGCATTTGCTTTTCCTGATGGAACGATACTAGGGACAGACGACCTCATCAGTGCACCACTACGAAGCGCGGGTCTTACGCAGGACTACCAAAACCGCTTTGTCACTCGTCATGAATTCACAATGCCAGTCCAACTTGGTGCTGTAAAAATTGCGCCATTTGCTAGCATCCAAACACAGTGGGGTATTGAAAACGATGATGTTCCCGGCCAAGAGTCTAACTATTGGACTAGAACTGTTGGTGTGCGAGCGACTACGCAATTACAACGTGTTTATAACAACATCGACAACGACCTTCTTGATTTGCATCGCCTGCGGCACGTTATTGAGCCCTACCTTACAGTTTGGAACGGCGACTCAAATATAGACCCAATGCAAATCCAACAATACGATGCACAATTTGATAACATCGCAAACGGGACTGCTATCTGGTTCGGAGTAAAAAACAAATTTCAAACATGGCGCGGTGGTCCGGGGCGTTGGTACGAAGTCGACTGGCTTTCTATCGACACTGCCTTTTTGTTTGCAAGCAACGACGCAACACAACGGTACGATAACCCTCAATTCTTTAATTGGCGCCCCGAATATTCTTCGTTGGTTGATGCATTTATAACTCGAGGAAAATGGCAATATAGTGACAGCATCGCATTCGTTGGAAACGGAACATGGGAAACTGACAGTGGTACTTTATCGCGCGGCTCAATTGGCGCCGAACTCGACCATGGAAGAGATGTCCGAACCTATATCGAATACCGCGAAATTGGCAACTCGGATGATCAATTCCTTACACTTGGTATGAACTACCAGTTAAGTAAGCGCTATTCGTTTCATATTGCTCCCTCTTGGAACTTCGCAATTGACGACCTTCAGTCTCTGAGATTCAACGTAACGAGGCATTACCCAGATTTTAATTTAATCGGCCTCATTAACTACAATGAAATTCAAGATGAGACAACGTACGGGTTTAAATTGAATCTTTTGAAGTATTAGTAATTGCAAACAATTGTTCCAGTTGTTGAATCGACAATGTGGCTGGGCGTTGCTCGGATGTAATTCCTTCTGGAAATTCGAACTCCCTACCTAAAATCGAACCGAGTTGTTTTCTTCTTTTTGCAAAAAGCGATGTAACAAATTCAGCGAATTCTTCGTTGCGCTGGGGTCTGTTTTTATGTGGAACAATTGCCACGCATGCACTCGTGATTTTAGGTTGGGGCCAGAAACATGTATTTGGAGCTTTCGTTACTAATGAGATAGTAGCGAGCCGTTGCACCAATATTGAAAGAACACCCCAATCTTTAGAGTTTACTTTTGCCATCAAACGTTGCGATACTTCGTATTGGATTGTTACAAACTGCCCAAGACAGTTTTGATGATTTGCAAGTACATCAACAATCAACGGGCTCGCAATTTGATACGGAAGATTTGCAACAAGTTTCCAATTTCGATTTGCGAGCAGCTCAGTAAGTCGGGGGTTCAGATGCTTCTTCACAAGGCAATCGCCATGAATGAGTGTAATCGCATCTCCCAATCGGTCTTGAAGCAAACCGGCAAGCCCTCTGTCAAGTTCGCAAGCAATAACAGTACATCCGCGATCAAGAAGTGTTTCCGTAAGTGTCCCTGTGCCGGGACCAATTTCAAGGACGAGATCTCCGCATTCAACTCCAGAAGCATCGACGAGTTTTTGCAAAATATTATGGTCGTGCAAGAAATTCTGACCAAGACGATGCAATGGCGAAAGACCATACGCCTGTAGCATCGATCGGATTTCACTCAGTTTCTGCAGGGTTACGCCTTCCCGAGATATTCACCACTCTCGGTATTAATTTTGACAACTTGACCGACTTCGATGAATGGAGGTACGCGAACCCGTGCACCCGTCTCGACTGTTGCTTCTTTGAGTTGGTTTGTGGCTGTTGCAGCTTTTGGTTGATCTGTTGTGTCAGTGATTTCGAGTTCAACGGAAGCCGGCATCTCAATGCCCAGTGGGTTGCCATCGTACATCATCACAAGAACTTCAAGTCCATCTTTGAGCCACTGGCTCTGATCCTTTTCAACTACATCGTTGCCTATCTCAAGTTGGTCGTACGATTCATTATCCATGAATACCCAAGGACCAATACCTTGTCCACTGTTGTCATACAAAAACTGCATAGGTCGCCTGTCGATTGTGACAGCCTCGACCTTGTCGGCGGAATTAAATCTATTAACTTTGATTGTTCCAGTGTCAACCGATTTCATTTTGGCTTGAACGTATGCTGGACCTTTGCCCGGCTTCACGTGATCTGTACCAATAACGACTTGCAACTTGCCATCGTAAATAAGGGCTTGACCTCGACGTAACTCAGATGCTTTGATTGTCATGTTTTGTCCTTTCCTTTAGTGCGCGATTGCTTCGGCTCTAATTTCTCGTAAAACTGTAACTTTTATCTCGCCGGGAAATGTCATTTCTTCTTCTATACGTGCTGCAATTCGTTTTGACATCGCAAATGCTTCGCCGTCCGAAATTGATTTAGCATCTACGATTACACGGACTTCGCGCCCTGCCTGAATTGCGTGTGATTCCGAGACGCCTTTTTGTTCTTTTGCGAGTGCTTCAAGTTGTTCAAGTCTCTTGACGTACATTTCCATTGATTCTCGACGAGCACCTGGGCGTGCGCTGCTGATTGCATCTGCAGCCATCACAATTGGTGTGTAAGGTGTAGTGGCTGGGATGTCACCGTGGTGACCTGCAATTGCATTGAGAACTGCTTCCGATTTCTCGCCAAACTTTTTGCAAAACTCCATGCCAATTTGTGGATGGGTACCATCAATATCGTGGTCCATTGCCTTGCCAATATCATGCAAGAAACCACAGCGCCTTGCGAGTTCTCCGTCAAGTCCAAGTTCGTCTGCTATGACTTGGCATAAAAAAGCTACTTCAACTGAGTGTCGTAAAATATTCTGTCCGTAACTCGTTCTAAAGTGCATCTTTCCCGCAGCTTCAACAATCTTAGGGTGAAGCCCGCGAATATTGGACTCAATAACTGCATCATTACCCTCTTTAATTATTTTTTCTTGAACTTCAGATCTAATCGTTTCCACAACTTCTTCAATGCGGGATGGATGAACGCGACCATCTGAAACTAATTTTTCGAGTGCTTTTCCTGCAATCGCTCTACGTATTGGATCAAAACACGAAACAGAAATGACGCCAGGCGTATCATCAATCAAAATGTCAACACCAGTAGCTTGCTCTAAAGCGCGGATATTTCTACCTTCTCTACCGATTACTCGTCCCTTCATATCGTCTGAGGGAATTCTAACTGCGCGGACGGTTGACTCTGCAACGTGTTCGGATGCGTACCGCTGAATGGCTTGCAGCGTAATCTCACGACTTTTTGCTCTAGCCTTTTGAGATGCTTCATCAATTATTTGTTGCATTAACTCATTTGCATCGTGCTGTGCATCATGACGCACTTCTTCGAGAATTTGCATTTTCGCCTGCTCACAGGACATGCCAGAAACTTCTTCGAGCCTTTTTCGTAAGGTCGATTGTTCCTCAGCGAAAGCGGTGCGTTCTGTTTCAAGTGATTCCGCCTCTTGATCTATTTCAGTTCGAATGGTGTCAAGTTTCTCTTGGCGGGCCGTCAACTGATTCATCAACTTTTCGAGACCTTCTTCGCGTTTTATGAGCCTACCCTGATCTTGTTTAAGTTCTATTTGCCCTTGAGAAACTTCGGATTCAATTTCCTTCAGCCTCTTCTTTGACTCACGTTCCGCCTCTAATTCGATTTTTTGTTTAATCGCTTCAGCTTCTTTTTGTGCTGCTTTTACGGTCTGTTCTGCCTCGCGTTTTGCAAGGCTTAGCGTCCCTCCCGTAAGCGCTCTAAGCAAAAACCAACCGATTCCAACCCCGACAATCACACTTCCAATTCCTATGGCAATGTTTATTAGCATACTGAATCTGCAGGATAAACCTACAGCCCTTTCATAAGGCATGAAAGCCAAACTACAAAACATAGGAATTCACCAATCGCAATGCTCACGCGTATACGGGAGTTAGAAAGCACTGATTTGTCGAGCAAAAAATAGGGTGCTCAAATGCTAAAATCAATCTATCAACTGCGCATGCCGTCTTGAAACGTCCCCAACGCGGTTGCCAACTAGGTAGTTGGTACGATCGGTCGCCCATGTACTGCGGTTGACCGAGAAAACTTTGTTACGGCAAACACTTCGCCGTAACGACTGTAAGCGTGTAGTATTCCACGTTAGAGGTTCCCCGTCAAGCAAGAATCTCGAACTTATCTACGCCTATGCCACGATTTATTCACTGGTTCCTTCGATTTAGTATATTCAACCCTATATGTTTACGGTTGGTAGGTACCGCGTCGCGTAGGCGAAGAGACCTCTACCTCAGGACTGGATATATTGCAATTCTCGCTACCGTCCTCGTCTTTGGTTTGCTCTTTATCACAGCAACTGGTCGATTTTCATTACGAGACCTAGCGGCAGGAAGCGCTAACGTTTTTGTGAACCTCTGCGTATTGCAACTCATCTTAATTTGCCTTTTAACACCGATTTTTATGGCAAGTGCAATTACAAAAGAAGCAAATCCAAAAACATGGGATATCTTGCTCACCACTCCACTATCTCCGCTACAAATCGTTCTTGGCAATCTCTTTGGGAGGCTGTTTTTTATTGCAGCCCTGCTCATCGGTGCCCTACCACTGATGGTAGTTACGCAGTTTTTCGGTGGCGTTCCGCTCGATACTATTTTACTTACACAATTAGTTGCACTCTGCCTCGCACTGAGCATCGCAGCCGCAGCGATTGCAATGAGCGTAACAAGAACTGCAGGTCAAAAAGCAGCAGTCAGTTTTTTCGTCATCACGGTCTTGTATATTCTTGTCACGTACGTGCTTGACAATATGTTTCGTGTGCCCGTTTCGATCGGTAGTACTGCGCACTGGACAACTATTTTTACACCCTTCAATCCATTTTTAGTCCTTGAAGCGTTGCTTCAACCCTCACGTTACACTGTGCCGCAAGTAAGCGCGTCCCCTTGGCCATTTGGTTGGGCAGTTACGCACCCTGTTGCTGCGTGGTGCTGGTTTACCGTACTCCTAAGTTCCATCACAATTGTGTGGTCTTCCCTGCAAGTTCGCAAACTCGGCCAGAGCCAAGTAAAAGAAAATTTTTGGAAACGATTGTTTGCAAGTTCAACTTTAGAGCGAAAATCGCACGTAGTCACGGGTAATCCTATCGCTTGGCGAGAGCGGGTTACGAGACACCGAAACATTGGTTCATTGCTTGGCAGGTGGGGATTTGTTGCAATTTGCACGCTAACGCTTATCATTTTGACAACGCTCTACTTCACCCGTTCCCTCTCTCCGGAGGTGTTTCGACTCATCATCCTCACTCTTGTGTGTGGTGAGTTACTCATCGTTACGTTTGCAGCTCTAACGATGTCCGCTTCCACAATTGCAAAAGAACGAGAAGACGGCTCACTCGACTTGGTCCTCACTACAGCGATTACTCCAAAGGTATATCTAGGCGGTAAACTGCGAGGGCTCATCATGCACCTTCTTCCCATGGTGCTTGTACCTTGCATTACGATGATGGTCGTTGGTGGTATTGTTTTGCTTGATCCATCGAACGCCGTTGTAAGTGATCAACTCGTTGCCAGAAGCGCAAAAACCGATGCGATAGTCATTCCTCTTGCCCTCTACATGCCAGCGCTGCTTTCGCCATTTGTATTCATTCCTTATATTGCTTTTTGCACAACGCTGGGGCTACTTTGGTCAATGCGATCAAAAGGATCGATTGGTGCCATCATTGCGAGTGTCATTCTTGTCCTAGTGGTAACTGGTGGTCTTGGCTTGTGCCTTTTGCCAAGCAGTACTCTTGGAGTTATTGGTAGCTTCTTCGCTGCCTTATCGCCTATCATCATCGTACTCGCTACGTTAACACCCGCACAAACGCTTCCCGTGCTCCTAAACGATGGTGTGTATCAAGCCAATCTCTCGCTTGGCATAGCTTCGTTCATAGCGGGTGGAATTTGGATGCTCATCAGTTTTGGGCTTCTGCGAAGCATGGCATCATCGTTTGTCGTTACCGTCCGTAGACTTGCTGGGAT
>JACNLR010000047.1 GCA_014381385.1 Planctomycetota bacterium
CGGAATGGTAGGTGTTACCGACATTCTTGCATTGATAGCAGGATGGGCCGGTAATGATCCACTACACGATCTCGATGGAGATGGAGTAGTTGGTGTTTCGGATCTTTTAGCTATGATAGCTGCGTGGGGTCCTTGTTAACGCAAGGATCACTGGGGCAACCTAGAGAGAGGAGAACCCTCACGCAACACGCGACCCGCCAGAAATGGCGGGTCGTTTTTATGCGGTACTTCGTTCGTTAGAGTGGCATTCGAACAACGCTTGCTCCTTGGTTCGCGTCGAGCGAAACGATTTGCGCATCTTGTTTTTGGATCCAACCAGTCGAGCCAGTAGGTAGTTTGATATGCAGCCAATCGGGCCTCGCCTCGATAATCTCAAATTCCACACCTTCAGGAAGGGGATCTTGTCGCATAGGAGAATACTGCAAACCGTTTCCATTGCGAACTATAGTTTCGTTTGCAGTAAGCACCCCGTGATGTTGGTGTTGGTCAGCAATGTCTGCTCCAACACTTATTCCAAGGGCAATCGCGGCGCAACCCAGTGTAACTGAGGCTGTTTTGAAACCGGGAATTAATCTAAAAAAACGAACGCAAAGAAGCGACCAACATCCAAACCATAAAAGTAGTCCTAGCGTTACTCGGACTTGCGTTGGAAGGGAGTCGTGCCAGAAAGCTAGCCGTTTCAAGATGGACTTTTTGCTTTTATCTAAGGTTGGCTGAGCAACGAGCGATCGTGCGTATTGAAGATTTGCTGCTAGTCGACCATTTGAAGGTATGTAATGTTGCCCCAACCGATATGCAGCAATCGCTTCGCCGATGTTACCCGATTGTAATTGTGCGTTACCGAGGTTGTACCAGAGTTTGCCATTTTCAATTCCATCGCTAACAAGAATATTGAATCGATCAACTGAGCGCCTGAATGCTTCTTTCGATGCCACTGGATCTGCAGTTTGAAGCGAAACACCTTTGTCGTACGCTGCTTGGGCTTCTTGCAGAACAGCACGTTGCTGGATATCTGTAAGTTGCATCGAATTACTACTAAATGCAAGGATGCACATTGCGATTGTTGTAAAAGTCATCGTAATTGCTCCACAAATGATGCTGCGTCATTAGCAAGTTCGTTATCTGTGCATCCGCCAAACTGGGAGGCATCGCAGCGTGAAAGAAGTACATGCATCTGCTTAGAGAGTTGGTCATCTTCTACAGTTTCCGCTTGCAATGTGCGCAATGCTTTTGAAATTTGAACAGCCTGTTGCTCTATTTCTATGTTTTTCGCATTTTGCAGCGTACGCGTTGCTTTTCTCGCAGCGTCTTTTCGTTTGGAGGCTGGAAGTGCAGCACGTTTGCGTATTACAAATCGGGTTAAAAAAAGTGCAAACACAAATGGTGGTAAAACAATAGTCGCAATGAATACTGGTGACATTGTAATTTTGTCAGAAGTAAGTAATCCTCTACCTGTGTAGTTTGCAAGAATGCCACCTTCTACTTCAATTTGTTGTGTTGGTTCAGTAGCAGAATAGTTCTTCCCAATCAAATCATTTGCTGAAATAGTCGCCACAGCTTCTACACGAATAGGAATAGGATTAGACCAAGACGTTTTATATTCACCGCTTGTGGGGTCGAAACTGGTAAATGGTAACGCTGGAATTTCTGTTACCGTGGCATTGCGAGGGCGAAGTGTTTGCGTGAACGTTTTTGTTCTACCATTTGCAATTCCACCAAGAGGTTTATCTGGCACTTTAAAGTTCTCAGTGAGAGCAGCGACGCGATCAAGTAGAGGTGCTGCGAGATAGTCGAGATTTACCTTGCCTGTAGTTAGGTCTGTGACTCGCATCGTGAGGGTAATCGGTTCTCCTACTTTAACGCTTGTTGGTTCTGCAACTATTCTGAAATCAAATTGACCTACTGCACCGCTGTACCAATCTGGCCTGTTATCTAAAGGTGGAGTGAGGACGTCTATTTGGGGAATGGAGGCTTGCGCACTTACGAGCTGCGATTGATCAACGACAAGTTGATTGCCACCAAAGAAGCCACTTTGCCTTTGTCGTGCTAGCGTTATAGGATAGTCAACGAGAAGTATTACTGGTTGTAAGAGTAACTGGCCAGTTGTTTCTGGCCACGCGGTTGCAACCACTTCGTATACAAAAAAGGTCGATGGTACGCCAGAATCATTTACGCCGTTTACTTTTTGTGCAGAAACATTTCCATCTTGAATTGCTTCTGTAAAAACACCAAAGGTACTGTCGTTGCGAATTCGCCCAAACATGTTTTGAGCGTCTAGTTGTACTCCAAGCGTTTCATCTGTAAACTGTTCGAGAAAAATTTGCAAAGTTAGGTCTATTGGTCTACCAAGGTATATATCACCTTGTGTTCCAGTTACTCGCGCGCGAACTGAGCCACCCGTTGGAGGCTCCACTATCTCTATCTGTTTTGGGGTTGATTGGAAATTTTTGCCATCGGCAGTAAACATGAGTGAAGGGATAACAAGTGATCCTTCTTGAAGAGGTGTAAGCACGTAAGTAATCCTAGTAGATGAAGTGGAAGTGACTTTGCCGTTAAATATCCGAGTTTGGCTAGAAGTCTGTTCACCTGCACGTCTATAGATCGAGAATCCATCAATTTCAGGGAGCGGAGGTTCTTGAAACTGGTCGACGTTTTCGAAAATAACGGTAAGTGGTATCGGCACGCCGACGTATCCTACTTTTTGCCTAAAGTCAACAAATACCTGTTGCGCAAAGAGTGGGGCAGTGAAAAAGAGCACAGCGAAAACCATGGAATGATAGAGAGCTCTTCGTTGCATTACCAATCCTTCTCTACTGGAACTCTTTTTGCGGCTCGCTTTGCTGCAAGATTTTTGCGGCGCTGCTGTTCCTTGTCACGAATGAGTTGTAATAATCGAGTTGCTTCGTCTTTTGACAAACGCTTGCCTTCTTCTTTTTTGCTTGCTTTAGAAACTTCTGTTTCACCAGTTGGCTCTTGTTTCGTTTCTAGTTCGCCGTCGGTGTTGTTTTGTTCTTCTTGCTCTAGGGATTCCTCTTCTGTTCCGGTTTCATTTTGTTTGCTTTCAGGTTGCTGGTCGGATCGTTCACCGTCTTGCTGTTGTGACTGCTCTTTTTGTTGCTCTTCTTGTTTCGATGTATCGCCTTCTGTCTGTTGGGGTTGCTCATCTTGTTGCTGTTGCTCGCCGTCTTTTTGTTCCGATTGGGACTGCTCGCCCTCTTGAGGCTCTTTAGACTCTTGGTTTGATTGCTCGCGTTGCTGCTCTTGCTTGTCTTCGCTTTGCTCACCATCTTCTTGTTGGTTTTCTGATTGTTCGCCTTTTGCGTCTTGTTCTTGTTCGGAATCACCTTGCTCTTGATTTTGTTGATCTTTTTCTTGTTCTTGGGCTGATTCTTCGTCTTGCTTTTGCTCTTGATCTTTTTGTTCTTGTTGTTGTTCCTGTTGTTCTTCCATTTGCTCTTGCATTTGTTTTAGTTGTTGTAACATTTGCCAAGCAAATTCACCGTTTGCCCGTGCATCTAAATCAGAACCATCTTGCGCTATCGCTCGTCTGTAACTTTGCATAGCCTTGTTGATTTGCGTCTTGGCTTGTTGTATTGCATTGATTGCTTCGTCACTTGAGGAAGCGGTGCCAGTTCCTTCAAGGTCTTGCATAGTTTGCTTAAATATTGCGTTGCCGTAATTAAAGGCGCTGTACGTTGCGAGAGTCTGCTCATCACTTGCAACCATTGCATTTTCAAATGCTTTTGCTGCGATGTCGTATTCTTCAAGGTTGTAGTGTGCTATACCTCGGTCGTACATAACTTCAGGAGAAGCGTTGTCATCTGTTGCAAGTGCATCAAGAATGTCAGCAGCTTCTTTCCATTCTTGTGCGAGTAATCTAGACTGCGCGTTTTGGAGAAGTTCCTGCGTTGGGGCAACAGGTAATACAATTGCTATTAAAAGTGCTGGTGATATCATGTTACCGCCTTATGCGTTCGTTTTTTGAATCTACTGCTAGGGCGTAAACTTAACCATGAATCGCCAACCAAGAGCAGTAGAGCAGGAATAGCAAACCATTGGAAGCGTGGGATGTATTGCTCAAGTTTGACGCTATCAAAACTTTTGCCTGCGTCTGATGCGATGCGCTGCGCATAAATAGATGCGAGATCTAAACTAGAAGTACCTGCAGGGACGAATAAACCGCTACCTGCATTTGCTACATTTGCTAGTTCATCAGGATTCATGATTGACCAAACATCTTTGCCTTCGTGCGTTATATATGTTGGTTGGCCGTAGAGTATTGTTGGTATTCGAGCGCCAATAGTCGCATCACCAATACCAACGGTGTACACAGTTATGCCAGCAGCGGCTGCGTCAGTTGCAGCCTCGACTGGGAAACTGCCCATATCTTCGCCATCAGATAATACAATTATGGTTTTGTGGTCTTGTACATCATCGGTAAAACTCTTCTGTGCTAGGCGAATCCCATCACCAATTTTAGTCCCACCGCGCTTAACGCTCCTTGGCGAAACATCATCAAGTGAAAGTCGCAGCGATCCATAATCAAGAGTGAGTGGTACGGTAAGGGCTGCGTCGCCAGCAACTGTCACGAGACCCGCTCTGTCGCTGCCCATTACATCAAGAACATCTTCTATCGCTGTAGTTGCTCTCTGTAGCCTGTTTGGTTTCACATCTTCAGCAAGCATAGATCTTGAAACATCTAGAACAAAAAAAGTATCGATTCCTTGTTGTTCAACTTCTTTGTACCGCGTTCCCCATCGAGGGTCTAACATCGAAAGGCAGACCGCAAGAGCAACTGCAAGAAGGAGCGCTATGCGAAAACGCCGTCGCCCATTTGAGCTTGACGATGCGAGTCGTGGAATTAACCGAGGTGTTATGAAAGCACGGAGTACTTTCGACCTTCGGAGATACCCCATTACGAGAATCACAGCAAGCACACCGACAGCCCAAAAATAAAGCGTGTTGCTTGGGTTGTTGAATTGAATATCCATCAATCGATGATCCTGTAAAACGTGCTACGAAGAAACAAATCTACGAAGAGAAGCATGAACGCAACAAGCAGAAGTGGGGGAATGTTGAAGCCAGCAATCGCTACGCTTTGTACAGCCATGTCTACGTGATTGATGTACGATCGCTCGATGATTTCAGTGCGTTCCATTTCGTCAATTTTTGCATATATTTCTTCTAGGGATTCGGTGTCTGTTGCCCTAAAATAGGCGCCGTTTGTGATGTCTGCTATCTCACGTAACGTTTCTTCGTCGATTTGAACACGTTGATTACGCATGACTGTTCTGCCAAACAAGTCTTGCACAGGTGTTGGCGCCACCCCATTTGTGCCAGCGCCAATCGTATATACAGTAATGTTCATGGCAGCAGCCATGTCTGCTGCAGTGCGTGGATCGATGTCGCCTTGATTGTTTTCGCCGTCTGTTAACAAGATGATGACTTTGGATTGGATGGTATTTCCGGATTCTGATTTAACGCGCTCATCAAGAGAGGCAAGACGCTCAACAGCGAGGGCAAGTGCGTCGCCGATGGCGGTGCCGTCCTCAGCTCGCTCGTTAACAATTCGGATGCTATCGAGAACGTCAGTTACTAGAAATTCATGGTCGAAGGTCATTGGGCAATTGCTGTCTGCGTACCCTGCAAATGTAACGAGGCCGATGAGATCGCTGCTTCGGCCATCAAGTGCCCCAATGCCACTTATAAAATCACCAGCAACTTTTCTCACGGCGGTTAGCCGGTCTACAGCGTTCCCATCGATGGTGAAGTCGTGGGCGTTCATGCTCGAAGAACGGTCAATGACCATTTCAATTGCTACACCGTCCGCTGCTTGTTTTGTTTTTTCAAAACGTTTTTGCGGCCTTGCGATGCACACAATAAGCAAGATGAGCGCAAGTGTTCGAAACAAGGAGGGAAGCCAAAGCGTTTTGCTCCGCATAGAATCCGGCAAGAGTGATATATCCACAGCACAGGTATACGTGATGCCGGTTTTAAAACGTTTTAGAGACCAACGCCACCAGAGAAGGGGAATGAAAAGAAGTAGTAATAGAAGCCAAGCATTGTGGAAAGTCATACCGCGACCTCTTGCGTGTTTGTGATGAAAACTTCTGCTAAGTGGATTGCATCTTTAGCAGCAGTGCTACTCGGGTTGTACTGAGCAAACTTTACTAAATCCGCTGCAACAAGGAATGAGCCAAGAGAAGCACGATCGCTGTGTTCTAAGTGTGGGTTTTGTTTTGCCGCGTTCAAAAATTCACGCGTGGTTTGGCCGGTTGCAGAGATTTTAAATTGTCCCACAAGGTACTGTCGAACGATGTCACTGAGCATCGTATAAAACGGTTGTACGTCTAGTGTTTGTTCCTTGAGAGATTTGATATCGAGCATCGCTTGGTCATACGGGCAAAGCGTTGGTTTGTTCCTTCGTAACAATGTCATGAGTATCCAGCAAAGAATGCCAAGCACAAGAGTTGAGAGAATGAATGCCAGGAGCCAACTCTTCGTATAGAGCGGAACGCTCGATTTGATAGCTCGTAACTCCATTTCCGCAAGTGCATCGCCAGCAATAGATGTAACGGTGATGGGAAATGGTGCAATGGTAATGTTTCCAGTTCTACCAAGTTCGTTAGACCATTTGAGTTCTACCCCACCTAGCATTTCTGCTTTTGCATCGAATGTATCTAATGTTAATGACCACGTCCAATCCCGACCCTCATCGCTTGGGATGTCCAAGAGGTCGTGGCTTTCAATAACGGTGAAGGAGTCAAAAGCTCCATCGTAGTCAAATGAAAGAACTGTTTGGGCATTCGTTACAGCCTTGACAGTGAGTTCAATTGGGTCGCCAACAGTAAACGTAGTTGGAAAGAGTGTTACCTCAACGTCGATACCATCTTGCGATGTGCGGATAGCCTCTGCAAACGAATTGGTGCAACATACTGCTGCGATAAGGATTGAAGGTAGTACATGCATCAGGCGCGTCTTGCCTCACGTCTTTTGAAGAATTGGCGAAGAGAGTTTGTGAACGGTTCACCAGTCCCTACCTTGATTTGATCGACTCGACTTCGCCTGAGCGTTTGTTCGATTGCGATGCGACTCTCATTTGCCAGTTGATTCCATGCACGCCGAACTCGTTTGCTAGATGTATCAATAACACAAGTATTGCCCGTTTCTGGATCTTCAATTCGCATGAGACCAGTTTTTGGTAGTTTGGATTCAGATACGTCGTTTGTACTTACGGCAACAACATCGTGTCTTCTATTTGCTATTTGCAGTTGTTTTTGCCAATTACGATCTTGTAAATCAGAAACTAAAAAAACTATGGCACGTTTCTTTTGCACTTTATTGAGAAATTCAAGTGCGCAACCGATATCCGTTTTTGTGCCAATTGGTTCAATTGCAAGTAACTCTCGTATAACCCTAAGCACGTGCTTTGAACCTTTGCGAGGTGGTATGTATGCTTCAATTTGGTCGCTAAAGCAGATGAGACCAACCTTATCATTGTTTCGAATTGCTGAAATGGAAAGCGTTGCGCAAATTTCAGCTACAAGTTCATCTTTGAATTGTTTGTGCGTACCAAAATGCTGCGAGCCGCTGACGTCTACGAGGAGGATGACGGTGAGTTCTCGTTCTTCTCTATAGAGTTTG
>JACNLR010000075.1 GCA_014381385.1 Planctomycetota bacterium
TTCACTTCGGTGAATGTCCTTGTCCGAGGAATGAGAACGGGTCGCGTGCAAAAGTCTGCTGGTAACAGTAGACGTAGATGAATGACCGTTCATGACAGAATCCGGCTTATCGTCCACAGCAATCTTCGAACAGCCCCCTGAGCGAAAGCTCGGGGGGTTGTCCATTTTGTGCCTTGCAAAATGTATCCCCTTGAAGCGCTTTATGGAGCCTGTAGTTTCACGTGTACGATAATGTTTTCACCATCCCGCTGTACGGTGAGCTCGACGACATCGCCCGGCGACGATTCTTTGAGTAACTCCATCAGTTTTCTGCCGCCTGTCAACTCAACATCGTTCCAAGCGAGGAGGATGTCTTGAGCTTGCAGTCCTGCCTCTGACGCGCTTGTATTCTCACTTACGCCAGCGAGTAAAATGCCAGTCTCTAAAATTTCAGAGTAAGAGGGGTGCACGCCAAGTCGAACGGGAGTTGGCATGCGAGTTGCTCGCCCTCCACTGCCACCACGAGTATTTGTTGTAAAGGTAAGTTTGGCATCTTTCGCCATGCGCTTTGCAAAGTTAAAAGTAAGGTCTGTTACGAGCGCTCCACCAGAAGGATTCGTTGTGAATGCTTGGTCGTCTGGTGTATGGTACTCCGACGTCATGCCTGTAAAGAAAAAGAGTACTGGGATGTCTTTTGCATAGAAACTTGTGTGGTCCGATGCCCCCGTGCCACCGGGCGACAAACTTGCCTCTATTGTAGAGGCCTCGACTACTTCTGGGACAAGCGTTTTAAATTCCACTGCTGTCCCGGTTCCCGAAAGCGAAAGCTTGTTATCGCTTAGATTGCCAACCATGTCAAGGTTGATCATGGCATTTATTGATTCAAGATCCATAGTGGGTTCCTTGACAAAGTGCGCAGAACCAAGAAGTCCTGCCTCTTCAGCGTCAAAGAAAATAAAAAGTACCGAGCGTAGGGATGTCTCTTGCGTTGTTTCATACAAAGCAGAGAAGCGGCGTGCGAGGACAAGATTCGCAGAGGTTCCAGATGCATTGTCGTCAGCACCTCGGTGGAGTTCACCTTTAGAAGTTGTGCCGGTGTATCCAAAACCAACATGGTCATAGTGCGAACCTATAACGAGCCATTCATCTGCTAATTCACCCCGACCTTGAAGCACACCAGCGATGTTTTGAGCGTGCAAATCTGATGTAACAACTTTTGTACGCACCGAAACTTCGTTTTCCATAGGCAGCGTTTTGATTTGGCCCTCGTCCGCAAGAACTTGCAGTTGAGCAATTGTCTTTTTGTCTCCAATAGCAATATTTGCCATCTCTTCCGTGATTTGGACAACAGGCACCGCAGTTGACCCAAAACGACCCGATATGGTTGTCTCTAAACCTCGGCGACCATCTCGGCAGTTGGGTGGGTTCACGAGGATTACTCCACTAGCGCCACGGTCGATGACGGCTTGCATTTTGTCTTTGATGCTCGAATGCGGTCCGAAGCGTCGACTTGTCCACTTGCTTACACCGTTCTCATCGAGAGGTTCGTAGCGAAGCATCAATGCAATTTGGCCAGTTAAATCTGTAGCTTCATCAAAACTGGTGTACTCGTTATCGCCATTTTCGATGGCATACCCAACAAACGTAATAGGTGCATCTACGTCACCGCTTCCGCTATTACCTAGTACAACAAAATCACGCCCTTCGACGAGCGCCATGTCGCCCAAAGCAACGAATGCGTTTTCAACAACGGGCGGGTCGCCATCTACGCTAAAATCAAATGGTTGATACCAAGAAGTAGAATCATCGAATCCTGGGGTGAGCCCAAATTGTGTAAGGTTCCATGTGATATATTGTCCCGCAAGTTTACTGCCCTCTGTGCCGGGTTGCCTTCCTGCTAGCCACGGATTTGAGAGCATAGTTAGGTGTTCA
The DNA here is from genome assembly GCA_014381385.1 of Planctomycetota bacterium. Lineage (GTDB taxonomy): Bacteria > Planctomycetota > Phycisphaerae > Phycisphaerales > SM1A02. The sequence goes on from JACNLR010000075.1 coordinate 1,912, forward strand.
AAAAACTCAACGGCGAGTGGGTGTGCGCTATCAAAATAGACTTCTAGCGCATCGTCTTGAAGTGTAGATTCAGGCCGAAACGAGCGAACAGAACTTGGTCCGTCGGTTACGGAACCGGTGGGCTGGGCGAATGCAGGAAATGAAAAAAGAAGTACAGTAAAAATGAGTCGTCGCATGCATAAGAGTTTATACTTACCATTCTCAAACAGCGAGTGGAAATATGGATTACACACAATTAAATACAAGCCAAAGGCAAGAAATGTACGATGCGATTGGTATTCAATCAATCGACGAACTTTTTGATGTGATTCCTCCCGATATTCGATGCGAAAACGGCCTTGATTTGATGCCAGCATTAAGCGAATTGGAGTTGCAAAGGGCAATGGCTGAGATGGCATCGCACAATGATGGTCCTCATAACATGCCATGTTTCATGGGTTGTGGTGCGTATGACCATTTTTATCCTACGCTTATTGATCAACTTATTAGTCGCGGTGAGTTTTTGACTTCTTATACGCCTTATCAGGCTGAAGCTTCACAAGGGTCTCTGCAAATATTCTTTGAGTTTCAATCGCAGATTGCTCGGCTTGCAGGATTAGATATCGCAAATGCAAGTTTGTACGATGGTTCGACAGCGGTAGCCGAAGCGGCTCTTCTTGCGATCAATACTACTCGTCGCAATGAAATGCTCGTTGCTTCGACAATGCACCCGGAATATATCGCAGTACTACGAACGGTTCTTTCTGATTTAGACATTACGATTACTATGCTTGATGCAACGAATGGTCGCATATCGCCAGAAACGGTGCAAGAAAATATGTCTGATGCAGTTGCAGGAGTCATCGTGCAATCTCCAAATATCTGGGGACAAATTGAAGATTGGGATGGCTGCTTTGCAGAAGCGCATACAGTGCCAAAAACTGCAGCAATTGCTGTGTTTAATCCAATCGCTTGTGGCATTCTAAAAACTCCTGGTGAATGTGGCGCTGACATTGCAACAGGAGAAGGGCAACCACTTGGCAACGCATTAAATCTCGGTGGTCCATACCTTGGATTACTTGCAGCAAAAGAATCGTACACAAGGAAAATGCCAGGCCGGCTTGTTGGAATGACGACGGACGAAGATGGCCGGCGCGTGTTTTGCTTGACATTACAGACGAGAGAACAACATATTCGCGGGGCGAAAGCAACAAGCAACGTTTGCACTAATCAGGGTTTAATGGCGATGCGAGCCTCTATGTTTATGACGACTTTAGGGAGTGATGGCATTGCAGAAATGGCTTGGCAATGTTGGCACAAATCCCACTACCTAGCAAATGAAATTTCAAAGTTAGATGGCTGGAATTTACAATATGACGGTCCATTCTTTCACGAAATTACAGTAGTTTGCCCATGCGACGTTACCAAAGTTGTCAATTATTGTAAATCTAAAGGGGTTCTACCGGGTGTTGCTGCAGCTGGGCGACGAATGCAAGGGCTGTCAAACGGGGATGAACTGATAATCGCGGTCACCGAAAAAAGAACGAAACAAGAGATGGATGCCCTCGTTGAACTTCTTAAGGAGGCATCCAAGTGACAATTATGGAAGCGATTAAAAAACAATCACGAGGTGATAAACCCAGCGAGCCTTTAATCTTTGAAAAACAAGTCGTTGGTACTACGGGCGTTGATTTGCCTCCGCTAGATGTTTCAGAGACAACAATTACAAGTGAAATTGCGGGTGGTTGTAAGACTCTACCCTCGTTTGGACAACACGATGTGATGGCGCATTACACGCATCTTTCGGACAGGAATTTTTCCGTTGATGGAAATTTTTATCCACTGGGTTCCTGCACAATGAAACACAACCCGCGGATTAACGAATGGGGCGCAGCGTTGCCCGGCTTTTCTTGTTTGCATCCTCTTCAAGATGAGGTAGATATTCAAGGTGCGCTACGATTGTTGTACGAAACACGTACAATGCTTGAAGAAATTGCAGGTTTACACGAAGTTTCACTGCAACCTGCAGCGGGGGCACACGGAGAATTTACAGCGCTTAAAGTTATTCGTGCTTACTTTGCAGATCATGGACAACCAGAGAGAACAGTTGTACTTGCAGCGGATACGGCGCATGGCACGAATCCCGCTTCCTGCACTATGTGCGGTGCATCTGTGCAAACTGTTCGGACGGTCAATGGGCAAACAGATTTAGAACATCTCAAAGAAGTGATTGCGCATGTAGGTGCTGAAAACATTGCTGCATTTATGATTACGAATCCAAGTACAGCAGGGTTGTTTGATGCAAATATCAAGGAAATTGCTGATATTGTGCATCAAGCAGGCGCGAAGTTATATTTAGATGGCGCCAATATGAACGCATTGCTTGGTCGAGTCCGTCCCGGCGATTTTGGCGCGGACGCGATGCATTACAACACACACAAGACATTTAGTACACCCCACGGTGGCGGTGGACCCGGAAGCGGACCCATCGGGGTTACAGAAGAACTTGCGCCCTACTTGCCAGTTCCCCAAGTGATGATGGCGGACGATGGCAGTTTTTATCTTGACCGTGATCGTGAAAAAACGATCGGTAAAGTCCGTTCCTTTATTGGGCAATTTGGTGTACTTGTTCGTTGTTGGTCGTACATCTCAGCTTGTGGACCAAACGGTTTGCGCAATGTTTCTGAGACCGCAGTATTAAACGCGAATTATCTCGCGGCTAAGTTATGCGATCGATACGCTATGCCGTTCTTCGATCCGAAAAATGGTAAGTTCTGTGCGCACGAATTCGTGACGGTTCCGCAAGAACTATTAGACAAAGGTGTAACGCTCATTGATATTGCAAAGCGTATGATCGACTATGGTGTGCATCCACCTACGATGCACTGGCCAATACACGATTGTTTTATGGTTGAACCAACCGAGACGGAATCCAAACAGGCGCTCGATTCTTTTATTGATGTGATGCTTCAAATTGCTGAAGAAATATCTTCCGATATCGAACTCGTGCAACAATCACCGCTTGAGTCTGACATTGCACGCGCTGATGAAGTGACTGCTGCTCGTAAACCTATACTCACTTTTAAATAAACAATCCCGCGGGTCGTTTTAGGTGAGGATGGCGGTGAGGAAGACGAGAGCTCCTGCGGCGATACCCGCGAGGATGTCGTCAATGAGTACGCCCCAGCCAGAGGGCAGATTTTGGGATTTGTCGATAATCCAAGGCTTCCATATATCAAATATGCGAAAAAGTACAAAAGCAAGTACTGCGAAACCTATCCATGCAATAGGATTATCATCTGAAGGCGTCATCCATGCCATGCCAAGGAGAGCGATGGATTGCCCTGCAACTTCGTCGCTGACGATCTGGGGTGGATCCTTTTGCCCAAAATAATCTGCGTACCAAGGGGCGAGTTGGATTGTAACTATCGATGACACAACGAGTAAAAGAATTAATATGACAAATAACCAACCGTGCAGAATCCCGAAATGCCCGCAGCCAAGAACGATACATAGCGGAGCAAGCGATCCCAAAGTTCCAGGAACTTTTGGAATGAGCCCAACTCCAAAGCATGTGCAGAGTAAGCGTTTCATACATTTTTGCGCATTACAGCGACGAGACCAGTGATGTAAGGCAAGCCTGACCAAACAGTTATGATAAGTAGCATCCACGCAAGAATGTTGATGAGCAACATGACGCTTTCGTGCTTTTCTGGGTTGCAGTTAACAACAAGCAACAAAATCAATGGAAGAGCAAACGATTGGAATATCATTTTAATTTTTCCGGCCCATTTTGCGCCACCTGTATGCCCCATAGATTCAAGCACACCACGGATTGAAGTCACAAGAAGCTCTCTTGCAATCATGACTACGACCATCCACGGGTAGATTCCGGTAGCCATAGTGAGCAGGTTCTCGCCTTCCACCCAAGATTCAACGCTAAACCGAGGTCCTGCAAAGTATATAAAGGTTCCTAAGACCAATACCTTGTCGCAAAAAGGATCCATGAGCCTTCCAAACATCGAGACAACATCCCATTTTCGAGCAAGATACCCATCAATAAAATCCGTCATCGCAGCAAGGACAAAAAGGGCAATTGCTACATTTCCCCAGAGAATTCCTTGGTCTGGGAAGCGATAGCCCCCGAGGATTCCAAAGAATGCTGCTGCTATCAAAATGCGTAACATCGTGATTGCATTGGGTATTCTGCGCTTAAGAGATTGCTCCATAAAAACCATTCTACCTTTAACCCTTGAAGTGGTTGCCAATAGGAGCTCTTGAACATATCTTGCCCCTTTTTACGCTTTTATCCTTCCCCGAATACGAAGGTCAATCTCCTAAAAATGGATTTGCTCCTCCCCTACATCGCCTGCATAACGTTGGCACTCACACTGTACGCAGCGCTTCGCCCCTCGCCACCAACTTTGCAGGTTGCGATGATTGTTATTGGTGTTGCTGCAAGTGGTTGGCTCATCGGCATAGTCATGGGTTCGCTGAGTGCATTTAGCGAAGTAAGCCACGGGATATTTTTTGTTATCTTTTCAATCTGTGCAATTGCAGCTGCAATTCGAATGGTGACCCATGAGCGACCCATTTATAGTGCGCTTTATTTTGTTTTGGTTGTTGTTTCTTCTGCTGGGTTACTACTCATGCTTGAGGCAGAGTTCATGGCGTTTGCACTCATCATTGTGTACGCCGGTGCAATTCTTATAACGTACATGTTTGTATTGATGCTCGCGAACCAAGCTGAAAATCCCGAAGAACCACTCACTCAAGCATTGTACGATCGCATTCCTCGCGAACCCGCCGCGGCAGTCGTCGTTGGCTTTTTACTGCTCTGCTTGATTACTGGAACAGTAACAGGCGGCACAAAAACTTTACCAGCCCAAGATAATGCACACGAGCAGTGGTTTGTATTAGAAAAATTATCGAAACAATTCGAAACTTCGGTACAAGAAGTTGCCCCCGATTTTGTTTGGCCACCGATTGAAACTGGTGAACATAGTATTCAATTCGGAGCTGATGGTCCCTTCATCGTTTCACAAGATGGCGCAATTCTCAAACTCGATGTTTCCATGCTGCCAACAAACACGCAGATGGTTGGTTGGTCACTTGTAAACGATTTTCCTGTCACAATTGAATTGGCAGGTGTAATTTTGCTTATGGCAATGTTCGGTGCAGCCGTCCTTGCGCGGCGCGCAATCGAATTGTCAGAGCGCGACAAACGGATTGCAATACTTGGCAGTGACAGTGAAGACGAAGGGAGTGATGCATGATCGCAATGTTCGGATCATCAGCTCTAGCAGGATACCTTATCGTGTCTGGACTCTTGCTTACCATAGGTCTTATCGGATTTTTTGTTCGACGAAATCTTATCGTGATGTTTCTTTGCACGGAGCTTATGTTTCAAGGAGCAGCGATTGCTTTTGTTGCAGTTGGCCGCTACTACTTTGATTATTCAGGCCAAGTCATGGTAATTTTTATACTCACTGTCGCCGCTGCTGAAGCGGCACTTGCGCTTGCACTCGTTGTATTGTTGCACCGGCAAAAAGATACGCTTGATGCAGATGCATATGGAGAACTGGGCGAATGAATGAGATGCTCTCCATTCTTTCATCTCTTGTCGCGATGCCAGCTGGGCCCGCTTCGGAGGGTTTGCATGTTACGAACTTGAGGTTGGCTGGTTGTATTGCTTGGATGCCGCTGATGTCGGTCGTGCTTTGTGGCATTTGCGCTGCATGCCAGGTT
>JACNLR010000133.1 GCA_014381385.1 Planctomycetota bacterium
TGCCAAGATGATGGGCACGGAAGCACAAAGCACAGTATTAACAGAGGCACAACAAGTAGCAGTTGAGCACAACCAAGGTCCTTTGCTCGTGCTTGCTGGGCCTGGTTCTGGGAAGACGACTGTTGTTACGCAACGTATCGCGACCATGATAGAAAGCGGCATTGCCCCTTGGCAGATACTTGCACTCACTTTTACAAACAAAGCAGCAACAGAAATGCGAGAACGTGTTTTTACTTTACTAGAAGAAAAAACATTGCACGGGCGCGGGGTAACCGTCTCAACGTTTCACGCGTTTTGCGCGAGAGTGCTACGAGACTGGGGCGATAGAATCATCGGAACAAATACGTTTACAATTTACGATACTGCGGATCAGCGAAGTGCGGTTAAAGCAGCTATACGTGCATGTGACTTAAGTGAGTCTAACTGGAAGCCTGCCTCTGCACTCGCAGCAATCAGTGCTGCAAAAAATCAACTTATCGATGTTGACGTTTTTGAAGAAGAAGCGTCAGATTTTTATGCGAAATCAATCGCAAGAATCTACCGAGCGTATGAGAATATTTTGCGAGGGAATGATGCTGTCGACTTTGATGATTTGTTGTTAAAAACGGCGCAGTTGTTACATCGAGACGATGAAGTGCGGAATAATTTGCAAGAGCGGTATCAGTATTTGATGATTGACGAATACCAAGATACCAACCATACGCAATTCGTCATCGCCAATAGTATTGCCAAGAAACACAGAAATATATGTGTCGTTGGCGATCCTGACCAATCTATTTACGCTTGGCGGGGCGCTGATATATCAAACATACTCGAATTTGAAGAGCAGTTTGCCGATGCGACTGTCGTACCGCTTGGAAGAAACTTTCGCTCAACAGGTCACATTGTTTCTACTTCTGCAAACCTAATTGCGCACAACCTTTTGCGTAAAGATAAAAAGTTGTTTACCGAACTTGACGATGGGAACATGCCAACGCTTCTCACTCTCGAAGGCGAACACGAGGAAGCCGCAACAATTGTTCGTGAAGTTGTTCGCCTTCAAAGCGAGGGTGTATTACTTAAGGAAATGGCAGTGTTATACAGAGTTAATGCACTGAGCCGTGTTCTTGAAGATGCTTTTAGAAGTGAGGGTGTTCCACACGTTGTTGCTCGCGGTACAGCGTTTTACGCTCGGCAAGAAATCAAACAAGCGCTCTCTTATTTACGGCTGCTTGTTAATCCCCGAGATGATGTAGCGTTCGTTCGTATTATCAATACACCAACGAGAGGCATTGGTGCAACTTCAATTTCACGTTTAGAACATCTAGCGCAAAGCCGTGGCTTATCCTTACTCGATGCGATTTCGTACGTTTCAAAAGACCAAGGTTTTACGCAGCGTGCGATCACTGCGATGAAGAAATTTGCCTCTATAGTTGAGCAATGGCGAGTAGATGGTTGTTCCGAAGAAAGTTTGACTGCTGCAAGTTCCCTTGCTGATCTCGTTGAGCGCGTTGTTCGCGAATCTGGGCTTGAGGAGTTTTACTCTAAGAATGCTGGGGAAGATGATTTTGAACGAATTCAAAACTTGGAAGAACTTGTTTCTGCTGCTACTGACTTTGAAGAACGAATAGAAATTGTTGATGACTCACTAGATACGCCATCGCAGATGCTCTTTTCTTTTTTAGAGCACGTTGCGCTTGTAAGTGATGCTGATGCTGTAGATCCTAAAAACGGTGCAGTAACACTAATGACATTGCATGCGGCAAAAGGACTGGAATTTGATTTTGTTGCGATCGCAGGGTTAGAAGAAGGCGTCTTGCCGCATGAGCGCTCACTTTACGAGAATAAACAAATGGAGGAGGAAAGGCGGCTTTGTTATGTCGGCGTGACGCGAGCGAGGAAACATTTACTTTTAACCAATGCTAGCAGAAGAACGCAGCGAGGCATGAGCAACTCGGCGATGGCGAGCCGTTTTATTGCAGAGATGCGAGGGGAGTCAGTGCAATCTTTGCACGAAGATGTACCGGTAGAACCATGGGAAGCACCAAGCCAAGAAGAGGTGTACGAGGACGAAGTTACTGTTGGTTCTGTAGTTCGGCACAAACGGTTCGGTCTAGGGAAGGTCCAGCGTATTATCCGGCGCACGAGAGGGTCAACCGTGAGCGTGCAATTCAAAAGTGGCGTGAAGCACCTTGTTTTGGAATATGCAAAACTTGAAATTGTGCCACCCGGCATTGCGCCAGAGTTTTAATGCTAATGCTTGATTCGCAAGCAGTTGTAGAGTTGTGCATCTCACAAGGTTTTGCAATTGCAGGCGTTTCGCAAGCGGGAAGATCTTCGCACGATGTGGCGCTCATGCAGTGGCTTGCTGCGGAAAAACATGGTGAGATGCAGTGGATGAATGAAAATATAGAAATTCGCCTTGACCCTCGTAACCTTATCGAAGGCGCTAAAACTGTGATTTGTGTAGCAGATAGGTATGGCATACTTGCAGAAAATTCCCTTGGGGAAAGATCTGGAAGAATCGCACGGTATGCTCGTGGTCGTGATTACCACAAGACGATGAAAAAGCGGTTGCATGTCATTTGCGATGCATTGAAAAAGGATTTTCCTAAGGAAATTTTTCGAGCATGTGTTGATACTGCACCGCTTCTTGAACGGGAGTTTGCACAACGCAGTGGGATTGGCGCTATTGGTAAGCACACCTTACTCATTGAGCAGGGCATCGGGAGTTGGATGCTCCTTGGTGCGATTGTGACAACGGCGCCATGTCAAACATCTACGCGGGTTGTTGTAGATCCCTGTGCAACTTGCACTCGGTGTATCGATGCTTGTCCTACCGATGCGATTTCGCCTTGGGCACTTGATGCTAGAAAGTGCATTAGTTACTTAACAATTGAACATCGTGGCGACATTGACCCCTTGTATTATCCAAAGATTGGGCGTTGGCTTTTTGGTTGCGACATTTGCCAAGAAGTGTGCCCGCACAACCAACCAAGCGAATTGAGTGAAAACGCACCCTTGCATCCGTCGTACAAACAGCGCTTGGATTCCTTTGATGTGCTAGATGTTCTTGCGTGGGATGAGGAATCAAGAAGAGATAACTTCCAAGGTTCTTCGATGAAGCGCGCGAAATTAGGAATGATTCGACGCAATGCGGTAATAGTTGCAGGTAACATCCTTGCAGAATCAGATGACGATGTTTTGCGAAGTGCACTCGAAAAAATTGCGAGCAATAGTGAAGAAGATGCGTTAGTACAACGAGCAGCACTAGTTGTGCTCTCATCCGTAGTGAAGTAAAAGGAGAGAACGTGGTTTCTTCTAGAAACTCATGCTGCCTGTTGCTGATTCCATCGCTTGCTCAAGTTGCTCTATAGAAGTGATATTTCCCGCATTAATCTGATTGGTTAACGTATCAATCAGATCTGACACTTGTGCAAAACTTTCAAGCATCATCAGTGCAAGTTCTTGAAGCTCTGGATCTGCGTTTGGATTGGAGCCCATAAGAATTTTCCAACCACTTGATGTAACTTGCAAGCGTTTCGATTTTCCAGAGAGATCTGTTGCAGTGGCATTATCTGCGTCCTGCATTTCAAGTGAATCTATGTTCAAGTTACTCATTAACCCGCCCGCTGGTGATGGTGGGAGTTTTGCAAGCATTTCTTCAACGGCTTCCTCACCAATGTGCGTACGAACAGCAATTGCTAAATTCGCACTAGACGCCGCAATTTTTTGCAACATAGAGATGAACTTTTGACCATTCGCATCAGCACTTTCGTAATACAAAGATAGGTCTGGTGCAGGAGCATTACCGTCTGCCCGTTCAAATGGAGGCATTGCATTAAATGCAACAATGAGTTCTTGTGGAGTTGCAAATCCAGATGTCGAAACAGATGAAGTTCCAGAATCTTCATTGGCAGGTGTTTCCGGATTATTTGGTGCTGGTACCTGTATTGGATTGCCTTGCAAAACCGAAATACGTGAGTCCAGTTGCATCGAGAGCATATCACTTTTTGGACCGAGTGAACTGGATAAGCCTTTTGCGTTTTCGTACGCCGTAATTGCATTGTCAGCGGCTCGCTGGGTTTCTATTTCAAGTGTGTCCGCAATTGCTTTCCACTTGTTTGCAGAAGTGACGATATTGTTGGAGATGATAGTTGTTATAGCCACACTCTCTTCGTCAAGAAGGGCGTGTTTGGATTCTTCAACTTGACCTAGTAACCACTGAAGTCCGAGTTTCCATGCAGCGGTTGCTTCTTGTGCATTTCTGTTATTTCCACCGCTCCTGCTTACTGCTTGAATCGCAGCTTGAATTTCATTTGTGATAGAGTCGAGTTTTTGCATAAGAATGTCTGTGGTCTCGATAGTTGTATCAAGTACCCTTGCAACTTCGTTGTCTAAACCGTCAGCAAACTCTCGCAGCGTCGCAGCATTTTGCATGGAGGCAGTTCGTATTTGGTCGAGCATAGCCGAAGTGTTTTGTACGCCATTGAGAATTGATGCAATTGCTTCAAGTTCAGCGCGAGCATCTTCAAGTGATCGTTGCATTAATACTGTAGATTCAACCTCAATTGACTCGGCGGATTTGTCGTATCGCTGTGACCTGCGTACAGCTTTTACACCTTTTTTATATGACGGATGCCCTTGTACTAGACCTTGCTCTTGAGCTTCTTCAAACAAATCTTGGGCGGTTTCACTTAACTGAGTTGCCTGGGCTCTTGCAGCTTCGATCGCTTCATTGCTTGTAGCAAGAGTTGATGTCGTTAGCGCGAGAGTTTGGGCGTAGCCCTCTTTTGCTTGCATTGCCCCGAGTTCAATTTTTTGTCCCATATCAACTGTATTGGTGGGTTGACCGGCTACATAAAAGGAATCCGCAGCACTGCGGATTCTAACAATCTTGGTAGATTGCGAAGCAACATTTTGGAGTGTTGCTTTTACAGCATAAAGCGAAGCGGAAAGTGCACGAAATTCAATACGGGCTAATTTTTCATTTGCAGTTGCGAGTATTAAATTTTTACTTTGGATGTGTGATTGGGAGGTTGCTTGGAGGCTTTGTGCACTGCGTACAACTTTGTTTAACTCCTCCACGCTATTTTTGCTCACAGCAATATCGAGGTCTGCAAGTAGCGTGTCAAGTGACTTGCGGGTTGCGTTGTTATCTACAGAATCTTCGCAGCCAAAAGGAGTGAGACAAAGTATTGCTGCGCAAAGGAGTAAACAGTTTCGTCGTTGAAAAAATCGCATTCGTAATAGTTTCCTGAGGTAATGGGTTCAATGAAGTGAACCTCTAAGAAATGACCTAACCTGAATCACGCAGTGTACCAATCAAGCCTATGTAAGGTTGAAGAAAGTGGCAATGGTTTTAGCATGATTGGTATAAAATCGCCATTTTTTACTCAGGAAGTGGGGTTAACTCGATTTCTTTTCCGCGTGCAATTTCAACTTGCCATGTCAACATATAACTTTGATCACCGGTTCTGTTTGCCGGAACGGTGATATCCCACCTAAGTATGCCTTGTTGGCGATCTGTATTTTCGTATGTTACATCTGTTGAAAGGGGCGCTGAGAGATTTTTAACAAGCACCTCAATCTCTTCATTTCGTGAAACTGGAACACGATCAAAGACTCGAATGTCAATTGGCATGTCAGTTCCATTTGAAAGAGCGATTTGATACGCATAGATTGTTTGTTTTCCAGAACTAAACAAACCGGTCGAGGATGTGACTTTTTCAACAAGAGTTCTCGTTACGTTTACTGAAGGATCTATTCCCAAATCGAGCGAGAAAGATTCGTTTGGAGAAATAGTTGGAAGTGAAGTTTTTCCAACGTAGTCGCTGCCATGGAAGATTGAAGCGCGACCTGGGAGCAAGATGTAATCACTTTTATTTGTGACTTCGCTTCGAGTAAAGACGTTGTCGGTTAGCATCGGGACAGCAATGAGATATTGCTTAGCAGAAGTTTCAATTACACCAAGCGACGTCTTTTGCTTATCCACAGCATTTGATGGCACAGTAACTGTTCGTGGAAGCACGAAACTTACAGCAGGGCCATCGCCTGTTACAGTTGCGTTTGCAGAAGCAGATTCTACATTTTTCGCCCAAGCAAATGAAAGATCACCACCTCTGCGTTGGAATTCAGCCGAAGTATCTTCCACTGCCGTGCTCATTCTCACTCCAACGCTTGGTTGCGCCGGTGGAGCAGGTTCAAACACATCAACGAACCAAGGTCGTGGCATGGGTGGAGAGATGGATTGCTGTGGCTGTGCAGTTGATAATGTAAGTGCGACATCTGTCCAGTTTTCACCAGTTTTTTGCGCGAGTTCTGCGTCGTACCCGATTGTAATTAAATTCCCTTGTGCATTTGCATGTATGGAATACGTCGGCAACCAAGTGGCATTTCTAACCAGATAGGTTAGTTGGATCTCAACGGTGCAAGCTTTAACAACGCCTACATCAACAACGGTATCGATTTGGTTTTTTGATGCGGAAGAAATGTTTTGTTTTTTTTGCTTGAGGTTTTGCAACAAAGTTCTGAGCTCTTGATTCTCCGTTGCATTTGCAGATTTGTCGGTTGACAATTCTTGCATTCTCGTGCCAATGAATGTAATCTGCGTATCGAATGCCTCGATATCCACTGGCGGCGCTTTGTCATTTGTAGCTTTTTCAATGAGCGTTTCGAGCATTTGAATTTGTAATGCAATAGCATCGGTTTGGGCATTGGAAGTAGCAATTTTCAGTTCAACTTCTTCGATTTCAGTTACAAGTTTTGCAACCAATGTACTATTGTCTGTAAGTGTTGGTTTGTTTGAAGTGTCAACACTCAGTAGAGAAGCATTGTCGCTCACTCGAGCTTGTATAGAATCAAGAAACGCGACATTTGGCAGGTTTCTAAAGAAAACCGAATGTCCACCAGCTTCAAGATCTAGCGTTGCTGTTCTCGTAATCGCAGCACGATTGCGGTAGAGCGTCACCTCCGTGATGATTGCATTTGCTTCAGTTGGCAGCATCTCCAGAGAAACTTGTGCCTCTAGGTTCGGAGTCAGAAAAAAACCAGCTACGAGAATTGTGAAAAGTCGACTACGCATTAGGAGACCTCCTGTGGAGAAATGATATTGAAGCCAGGTCACTTTTTGTGGCTTCGACCCATCGTTGAGAAAATACCAGCATCATGTAACAACGCCGCTACCCGCTCTTTGTATTGCAAATCAGAGGATAAAATTGTATCTGTGAGTTTCTCGCGTTCTTCTTCAAGGTCAAGGTAGCGCAGCGCTAGCCCTGCAAGATCAGGGTCTTCCATCGTCTCAAGATATTCAAAGCCTTCGCGATACACAATTCTTGTTGCTAGTGATTTTGCCATCGTCCATTGCAGATAGGCGCTTGGCATAGAAGTCCAAAGTGTTTCGCCCACGCGGTCGATGAGAACAGGAGGAAAATGTTCAATTACAAGTCGCTTGAGTTCTTGTTCCTGCTCCTTGCTCATTTTGTTCCAATTTGCGATGAGGGAATCTGCAACGCGGGACATAATTTTGCTGATTTGAACGCTCATCTCTGGAAGAGGTGAGTGCGGGTGGTGCTGATGTAAGCGGGCGAGGAGTTCTGCCTCAGCCCGTGCAAGGTCGCGAAGCCGCGTAAGTACTTGCGCAACGAAGGG
>JACNLR010000086.1 GCA_014381385.1 Planctomycetota bacterium
CGATTACGTGGCCAAGCGGAAAAACCCAGCAAATCACTGATATCAAGCCAAATCAGACGTTGTCGCTTATTGAGCAGTAAAATTCGTTGAATTTGTTTGTATTTGTTGTTTTCTTCGTCTATGTATTACTCACTTCAAGGCGATCAAGATGGCTTACACGCTTCAATCGATTACGACATTATGATTCAGGGCGCGATCCGTTTTTACTTCACGCTCGATTCCAATACAGACGTAACGATGGGCTACGGTGGAGCGTACAACGACATGCTTCTCTACGTTTCCGATTCAAACTCAGGCGAAGTACTAAATGTTGATGGTGCACACTCAGCGACTCTTGGTGCAGGTCAATACTATGTTTTGTTCCTTCAAGATATGGATGGCGGAAGCAACGGAACATTTGGTTATCTTGATTTAACCTTCGATCCTGTTCCAGCGCCTAGTGCACTCGCGCTCCTTGGCATTGCTGGCTTGGCGACACGCCGCAGGCGAAGATAAAGACCTTTTATCCAAGACTTAAACTGTACAAACAGCGCAAGGGTTCTTTTTTTAAGTTTTGCACTCAGCACACCCTGTTTTTGTTATCTTTGTGAGTAGGAGGTACGTGATGGTTCGAATTTTAATTGCGATTGTTGCTGTAATTGTTGGAGTTATTGTTGGCGGTGCCGTGAACTGGGGCATTGGGAACTTGAATGTTATGTTCTTTCCAATGCCAGAAGGTGTTACTTGGCAAGATACCGATGCAATCATTGCATGGATCAAAATGCTTCCTCAGCAAGCGTTCATTTTGGTTCTTCTTGCGCATCTGAGCCAATCGTTCGTAGGTGGTTTTGTTGCTGCGTTGATTGCGAAGCAGAACATGATGTGCGTCGCGATGGTTGTTGGTGCCATTTCAATGCTTGCTGGCATCGCAAACATGTTGATGATTCCCGCCCCCGCTTGGCTCTGGATTGAAATGCCGCTCTATCTTGTTACCGCGTACTTTGGTGCAAAAATTGTGATGAACATGCGATCCCATAACACCAACGTTTGTTGCTAACAATATCACTTCTGCTCGATAGACCCCTCTTCTCTGAGAAGTCGTGTTGTGTGTGTTTTAGGAGGCATAGTTGTTACGGAACGTCGGTCAAATGGAAAAACCCAGCAAATCACAGATATAAAGCCAAATCAGACGCTTGAGTTTGTTGAGCAATCTCAACAGTAACGATTACATGTCTAAAATGGTACCGATGCGTCCAGGAAGCAAAACCTTACGAAACGCTCTGTATTCCTTGAGCCCATCGGTTGTACCGTCGTGTCCATCGTTTTCCCATGACTGCTTAAGCGAATCACTCGAAAGTTCGATAAAGCCCGTAGAACCATCAATGTACGAAATATTCACTCCAGTTTCATCCCAAAACGCTGGATAATCGTGCCACGTTTCGATGGTTGAGTCGGGGTTTAAAATCCACCCATTTAAATTTCTACCGTTTTTATCATCTTCACCAATACTGCACATGGTGTTACTTGGCTGTGGTATTTGCGAAACAGTCTCCGTTGCGTGCCAATAACCGTTTTCTTGTAATTGCATTTCATCATCACGAAACCCAACATAGTCGTCTGCGCCCCACTCTACACCGATAAACCCGTTCAAGGAGTACGAACGAATTCGCTTTGCAGAAATGTTTGCGTTTCCACCAGTAAAGTCGTTTACATCCCCAACCGTTGGATCAAGAGGCGATTGATATACCATCAAATCGCCAATATATGGATACGCCGCGCCATCTTTCAGTGCAGATTGCAACTCCACCTGCTGTCCTTCAAACAATACGGTGCGGTCGTATCCATTTGCATCCTGTCCGTCTGCTGCAATCCACATACGTTGGATTTGTTCTTGCGTCGAATTATCTTGGGGTTCTGGACCCCAAATGTGCGCATAGATGCGCGGATGTAACAAACTACCTTTATTATCAACCGAATGCGACCACGTAGCGGTGCCAATAATTCGATGGTTTGCCATATCCTTTGTCGACTTTGCTCGATTCATCATGCCGCCTGCAACGACAACTGTAAAACCAACAAGGATCGCAATGATTGCTATGACAATGAGAAGTTCAATTAAGGTAAAACCGTGTTTTGGTTTTATGGACATGGGCTAAATTCTCCAATTGCTACTAACAGGTCTGAAACTTCAGTCATGTTATCACCTGTGATGTCAGCATTGGGGGTTCGTCGTACACCAATAACCATTAATACATCAGTTGCGTTGGCCGTGCCATCCCCAAACAGATCCGCTATGTACTGGAAACCGATGCGATAGGTTTGTCTTTCATTAATAGTAAAGTTCATAACAGCAAGTACGTCGTCTCCAACGCAACTTTTCTCCTAACGATGATACGCAACCAACTTACCCTTGTCATTAACATGGTGCACATTTGTTGTACTCCCAGATAATCCCCTTGTATTGACCTGTTTATTCAGACATCAGGCGATTAAATCTGTGTATAACCGCAAAATCCCTGCATACATCGATGTTTTCGCTAGGATGCACCCACTATGGATTATCTAAGTTTGGGAATGGGAATATTGATTGGCTGTTTTTTGGGTGGAATCGCAGTTTTTGCTTTTATTGGGCGAAAAACGGGCAATAGCAGTGAATTGGAAATTGTACGCCTTCAGACGCAACTTGAGGAGCAAAAGAAGAGTGCAGACGCAATGCTCGAACGCCTAAACGAAACATTTGCAAAAATAAGCCAGGAGACTGTTGATAAAAACTCTTCAACATTTTTGCAACTTGCTGAAACCAAATTTGCACCACTCAAAGAACAGTTTGCAAAAACAGAAAAGTTAACTCGTGAACTTGAAGCAAAGCGTATTGAAGCGTACGCAGGACTCCGCGAAGCAACAAAAAATATTTTAGATGTCAATCGTGAATTACAACATGAAACAAAAAATTTGGAGACCGCTCTACGTCGACCAGACCATAGGGGAAAATGGGGAGAAGTCGGTCTTCGTAATGTAGTAGAGTTTGCGGGCATGGCAGAATACTGTGACTTTACAGAACAAACAACAACCCAAGGTGAGCAAAACCTACGACCCGACATGCTAGTGAAGTTACCCGGTGGAGGTCAAATTGTTGTTGACTCGAAACTTCCTCTTGAACATTATTTGAACGCTATTGACGAGCCAGAAAAAGCTGGTGAACATTTAATACAACATCTTGCCTGTGTAACAACACACATTAAGGCACTTTCTAAAAAAGAATATTGGAATCAGTTTGAGCACACGCCTAACTTTGTTGTCATGTTTGTGAACGTTGAGTCCGCTCTAGTTGCTGCACTTGAGCGTGATCCAGAACTCCATGAAAAAGCAATGAAGAATAACGTTCTCTTAACTTCACCTGCAACTCTACTTGCACTACTACAAGCCACAGCTTACGGCTGGAGGCAGGAATCAATTGCGCAAAACGCTGAAGAAATAGCAAAAGCTGGACAAGAATTGTTTGAACGACTTACTGTTTTTCGAGATCGTCTTGAAACAGTCGGAATCAAAATTCAACAAGCAGCTGGCGCATTCAATAAAGCGCAAGGTTCCTTTGTTTCTCGACTTGCGCCCGGAGCAAAAACTCTAAGTGATTTGCACGCTTCTGGTGGTAGAGAACTTAAAGAGCTTGAAAAAATCGACCAAGAATTAGTCGTTGAAAGCGAAGAGTGATTACTCCTCCCGAGCTTTCTTTGCTGCTTTTATCTTTATAACTTTAGGGTCCCTCTCAATACAATCAGCACAAATTGCTTCTGCTACAAGTAAGCATGCCGCTACGGTTCCATCAAGTGTTGTGTGTAACATGTCGCTTTGCAGAAGCACACTCTGGCTGCCTTCTGGCCAAGTGTGGTCGAACAATACAATTTCTTCCCCTCGCATTGCTTTGTTCCACAAACCATGCGCATCAACAACTGTTACATATTCAAGTGCATTCGCCCAATTGTGAATCCGACTGTTGAGTTTTTGGAGCGTTTCATTAGTAGGCACTTGTTTCGCCGATAAAACTTTCCCAACTGCATCGCTTACGTCTGGCAAGTTGCCGACAATAACTGGTACAGAAAGTTCTTCGAGTAACTCAAGCGCAAATTGTAATTTTTCCAATCTATATGTCGGTACATCGACGTCTTTTGGAGGTGTACCGTGCCCAAACCAAAATAGAAAATCTATGCCGACAACAAGAGTCGGCTTATGTGCTTTAATTTTTTCTATAAACTCTTTTGCGTTCGCCTTCGAGTTTCTAAAGAAAAGCAAGTCGCCAAAATAGGCTACATCTTCGTGCTGACTTGTAATCATCCCTTCCATGATGTGTTTCATGTTTACAGGGTAAGCGCCCAAATCGCCCTTCACCGGCGGTGTCGTTACACCGAATCCCGCCGTAATGCTCGCTCCCGTCACAACAACGCGATCGAGAATATTGCATGATTCTGATTGCGCGCCCGTGCAAACGACAAGCAATAGGAGATAACAGCTGTTTTTTAATGTATTTGCAAACATAGCGTTGAATGATACAAAAATTGGAAGAATCCGATTGCAACTCATTCCGCGAATAGTCATAATACAGGCTGAGATTAAAGGAGAAACCATGTACATTTCAACACTAATCGCAATAACTCTTAGTCACACACAGATTGCCGGAACCACGCATTGGGAGTTCAGCGAAAACAGCAATGGAAACGACGTACATTGGGTGAGCCCTACTTCTGTTGACGCAAACGCAGATCAGTTTGAATATCAATTTGAAATCACGTATGTTGCAGTCGATATTATTTTTCTAGGTCAAATCATTGGACCAAACGATGTAACCGACCAGATTGACCCCGCTTTACTCTTTGGTTTTGGAGTTGAAAATGGACCAGCACCGCTTGTTTTTATGGATGAACCGCTCGAGGCTGACGCCGATGGCGATGCTGAGATTGATGTCTCTGCAAATATCTTTATGCAATTGAATGCAAAAGGTTTTGGACAAATGGATATCACAGAAGTTTTTCTTGGTGATGTCATGGTTGACATGGGCTGGCCACTTGGCTGGCAAAATGTAGATATCGATCGCATCTATATGGACGGATATATGGACATCACGCCTATCACTTTGCCATGCAACGAAGATATTAATGGCGATGGTCAAGTGAACGTAACAGATATCCTCACTGCGATAGGTAACTGGGGAGGTAGTGGGGATGGTGATGTTGATGGATCTGGCACGGTAGATGTCACCGACCTGCTTGCGATCGTAGGCGCTTGGGGACCCTGCTAAAAAAATTGCAATAGAAACTCTCAGAGGACGTCCGACATACTAGTAAACTAGACATCGGAGTCCTTTTTAATGGTGGAAAGCAACGCCTCAGCAAAATTCTGGTTAGTTCTTCAAGCAATCGTTTGGGCTGTTTGTTTAGCCATGGTCATTCTACTCTTTGTAAAACCCGCAATCGGATTGCACGCCTTTTGGGATGTATTAATTCCAGTTGCTCCAGCCCTCATCGCCTTGCTTCCCGGTGTTTGGCGAAACATCTGCCCAACCGCCACGATGTCACAACTCCCCCGTCGCTTTGGCATTTCGAAAAAGAAAAAAATGTCAGTCAAAATACACGGTCGACTTGTTCTCTTAAGCGTGTTGCTGCTTTTTGCAATCATCCCTCTTCGCCATACTTATTTTGACTTAAACGGTCCAGCAACGGGAACATTTTTAATTGTTGCAACGCTTGTAGCGATTTTTTTGGCATACACCTACGACGGAAAAAGCGGTTGGTGTGCAAGTTTGTGTCCGGTGCATCAAGTCGAAAAACTGTATGGTCAGAAACCAGCCGCAACTGTTGATAACTCGCACTGTGCAGAGTGCAGCAAGTGTGTTACTGGATGCCCAGATTCAACTCCTGCAGCAAGTCCACACCTCGGAGGAAAAGTGTGGACAAGGCGAGCTGCGGCGTTCGGTCTCATCGGAGCGTTCCCAGGATATGTATGGGGCTGGTTTCAAGTGCAAGATTATGCAACGCTCAGCGCGGGACTTGAGAACATTGTGAACACGTACGCCATTCCTGTTATTGGTGGAACTGTCACGCTCGCTTTGTATGCTTTGTTGATCAGTTCGGTCCCGTTGCAAAAACGAAAAACTATCGATCGATTCTTTGCGGCAGGTGCTATTTCGTGTTATTACTGGTATCGGATTCCCTGGTTACTTGGTTTTAGTCAATTCGATGGGAATGGCATGCTCGTGGACTTGACTGACACTATTTCTCCAATCGTTATATTCGTCGTCCCTTATGTAACAACTGCTTTTTGGGTTTGGTGGATTGCGCTTAAACGAAATGGTCTACGGTCTTGGATGAAAATGCCTCCTAAAACCAATAATAGCATTGCCACTGTTGATATAACTGTTTCTGCCTAAGACGTGTACACTTTGTGTATGTTCATAACACAATCACTTTGCCTCGCAACGCTCGCTTTTATTGCACCCACGAATAACGAAGATGTATTTCCAGAAACCTATGCTGTAAACGTTGAGATGTGGTGGAGGAATCTTCCATTTATTGATCGTATTCATGCGGCAGCAGATGCGGGGTTTACAAAAATAGAATTCTGGCCTTGGCAAGGGAAGGACATTGACGCCATTGCAAAAGTTTGCAAAGAGAGAAGCATAGAAGTTGCGCAATTCACCGCGTGGGGTTTTGTTCCGGGCATGAACGACCCGAAAAACCACAAACAATTTGTTGAAAAAATCAAAAAGAGTTGTGAAATCGCAAAACAACTCAATTGTAAACGCATGACTGTTGTTGGTGGAAATAATCAGCCCAACATGACGCAAGAAGAAATGCATCAAAACATAATCGATGGATTAACACTTGCAAAACCTATCGTTGAAAAAGCAGGCGTTATGCTCATTCTTGAACCCATGAATATTCGCGTTGACCACAAGGGACACTGTTTATACGGGAGCGAAGATGCTGTTCGTATTTGCAGAGAAGTAAATTCCCCGATGATCAAAATCAACTGGGACTTGTACCACATGCAAATCAGCGAAGGTGATTTGTGCGGCAGGTTGCGTGATGGTTTTGATCAAGTCGGGTACATCCAAGTCGCCGATCACCCCGGTCGGCACGAGCCGGGGACTGGTGAAATTTACTACCCTCGCGTGTATAAAGAGTTGAAACGACTCGGATACACGGGTCCAATCGGGCTTGAATGCTCGCCTGCTGCCGATGAAACATCCGCGATTGCGCGGTTGAAAGATTTCCCCTAATGCAAAAAGGAGCAGCCCCATCTGGGGCTGTTCCTTTGTATACATCCCTACCAAAGGTGTATAGCCCGTACTTTTTAGCGTTCTTGTGAATATTGTGCTTCTGCTTGGCCCCAGTCTGCTTGCGCTGTATTCACTTGCGCACGTGCTGCTAGGTAACGGCTTCGCTTAGCTCGGTACGATCGTGATGCATGTTGTGCCTTCTTGCGTACTCAGCTCATCTATTTTAGCGCGCGAGGGTATAGGCTTGAGTACTTGCCCGTGCGGAGTTCCTTTGGTGGCGCACACTCTGCATTCGTATGTGCCTTTCGTGCGTTTCCGTAGTAAGGGGCTGTAGTAGTGTACGCGTAAGTTGTGGCTAC
>JACNLR010000130.1 GCA_014381385.1 Planctomycetota bacterium
GGGGCTGTTGCCACCGGCTTCGTCACCACCAAGTGGGTGATCCCAGATACCAAGCCCTTGGTTGTTGTACCAAGCTTGTTGGGCAACTTTTTCACTGTCGCGTGCAGCTTCAGCAATTTTGAATATAGTAGTTGAGCCGTCAGCCATTACTGTTACAGGTTCAGAAAGGCGACCAGCGTTGAAGTGTTCTGGCTCACAGCCATCCCAACAACCGTCGTCAGCTTCAAACCATGTTCCACCCCAGTTGACACCACATTCGTTGTTGTCAAGGTTTTGCAGCCAGTTGTGCTCCATGAGCCAAGTCTTTTGGGAAGGGTATTTTGCTTGTGAGGATGATGGGGGGGTAAAACCACGAGGAATATCCATCGGATCTTCTGGTGATGAGGCAGTACGAGGATCCCACTGGTAGACAGCAGGGTCGTACATCATTGCTGGGGAAATGCAGTAGCTTGAAGGTGCGAGGAGCATGTTTGAAGTCCAGAAAGATTCAGGAAGTCCCCAACGAGCTTGCGCAGCTGATGATGGGCAGTACTGCGTTGCGTTTGAATCGCAACCTTCAAGAGCTCCGATTGGAATAACATCTTTTGGAGCGAAATATGCAGAGTGAAGAGGCATGTTGTTCATATAGACTGCAACTTGACCCGCATTTGGATATCGCCATGTTCCGTACCCTGGCTTGTTTGAACTGCTTTGAACATCTCCCTCGCCAAAGCAATAAGGGGCAACTCCATCCGCGCCTGTCATAAAGTAAGCGCCAACGCCATTGCCGTATTGGTGTGTACCAAGTTCAATACCGAGTGGGTTTGGACCGCCGTAAGCTGCAATCGCAGCATCAATATCTCCATTTGGTGGAGCACTACGTTGAAGATCGTCAGGAGCTGTACTAAAGTGCCTGTCGTCTTGGTCAGCCGCATGGTTTGCGAGTGCAATCATGACTTGGTGACTATTACTTTTTGACTGCGTAGTCTTTGCTGAGTCGCGTGCTTTTTGAACCGCTGGTACCAAGATACCAACGAGCAATGCGATAATCGAAATTACCACGAGCAGTTCGACGATGGTAAAGCCAGTCGCCTTGTGATTTGAAAGTTCTTTGTTGTTCATGAGAAAAAGTTCCTTTTGTATGGTATTAATCATACGTTTGGGTAAGATGAATAGGTTCAATAAAAACTATCAATCTTTAAATAAATGTGGTAGTAATAAAAGGGCTACCACTTGTTTTGCAGACCTGAAGACATGTGGCCGAGACCTGCTTTGTATCTGATGGGTTACGTTACCCATTCGACCAATTATATCATTGAGTAAAAGTTTGTAAATGCCAAGGGGAAAATTGGTAAAAAAAGACGAAATCTTGTTTTTCGAGAAGAAAAACAAGACAAATCAGTTTTTTACGAGGATTTGAGCAGTTTTTGGCCAATCTCGGTTATTTTTCTGCCTTGCCTTGTTCTTGACAGGTAGCCAGCTTGCAGTAAATAAGGTTCGACAACATCTTGAAGAGTTCCAGCATCTTCACCCATAGTTGCTGCTATCGCTTCGACGCCAGCTGGTCCGCCCTCGTACACCGTGGAAAGAATTTGCAAATACGTTCGATCAAGTGCGTCGAGTCCTGTGTCGTCGATGCCCTCGAGTTGTAACGCTTCATCGACAACCGAGCGATCAAAAATATTGCCACGACGAACTTGTGCAAAATCACGAACTCGCCGCAGCAACCGTAGAGCGATTCTAGGTGTACCACGACTTCTTGATGCAATGCATTGCAGCGATGCTTCGTCGACAGAGTTCATTCCTAGTTTTGCAATTGCTTGTTGCAAGATTGCCGTGAGTTCATCTGTTTTGTAAAAACGAATATTGTGCACTATTCCAAATCGACTGCGCAGAGCACCCGTTAGCAATCCTGCACGGGTGGTTGCTCCAATTAACGTGAAGGGTTGAAGGGCATAGGTGACAACTCTTGCATGCATCCCAGAGTCAAGCGTGAAGTCAATCTTATAATCTTCCATCGCTGGATAAATATATTCTTCAACAGAGGCAGGGAGCCGATGAATCTCGTCGATAAACAAAACGTCGCCGGGTTCCATTCGAGTTAATGTTCCAACGAGGTCACTGCCCTTTGTAAGCGCGGGGCCGGAAGTCACCCAAGCGCGAGTGCCTAGTTCGTTTGCTATGACATGTGCGAGTGTTGTTTTACCGAGTCCCGGAGGTCCATAGAGCAATACATGCTCCATTGGATCTTTCCTATCTTTTGCTGCTTCGAGCGCAACGCTTAACCGTTCTCGAAGTTCTGCTTGGCCAAGGTATTGGTCTAATGTAGTT
Organism: Planctomycetota bacterium; assembly: GCA_014381385.1. Taxonomy (GTDB): domain Bacteria; phylum Planctomycetota; class Phycisphaerae; order Phycisphaerales; family SM1A02. The sequence goes on from JACNLR010000130.1 coordinate 2,311, forward strand.
GGGCGAACGGAGTGCGTCGAAGCTTCGGTTGAGAGAGTTTCAACTTCTTGGGCTTGTTCTTTGGGTGAAATGATTCGTTCGCGTGCCATATTGTTGTGTTAGCGTATCAGGTGGAAGTAATATTGTGGGTTAGCATTGTTCGATTGCTTGCTTGAGTTGGTTCCAACGTTCCTCGATGGAGCCAGTTAGACCTATAGAAAAGCGGACAAGGCCGGGTGAAATTCCAGCAGAATCTTGGGCGTCTTTACTCATTTCACTTGAAGTTGATGCCCCTGAGCAAGAAAGAAGCGTGTCAAAATATCCGAGACTTACTGCGATGAACCCAAATCTATGTTCATTTTGCAACAAGTCCATGAGTTTGCTCGCACGTTCAGGAGTTTTCATGTCAACAGTGAATAACCCACCATACCCGTATTCTTCATTTCTATGAGAATTAAAAAGAGCGTGGTCCTCGTGGTTTTTAAGTCCAGGGTAGACAACATCTTCTCCTAGTTCTTGCAGTTTTTTTGCCAAGTACATCGCGCGACATGAATGCTCCTTCATTCTTGCCGCAAGATGCGGGAGTCTTAGAGATAAACGAAACGCTACAATCGGATCCATCGTAGGCCCAAGTAACATAAGAGAACCTAGATGCAAATCCATGAGTTCCTCGATGAATGATTTGCTGCAGCAAATAACGCCAGCAATAACATCCGAGGCACCGCTTATAAATTTTGTTGCACTATGAATTACTACGTCTGCGCCCTGTTGAATCGGGCTGAAAATCATCGGCGTAAAAGTATTATCAACGACAAGTATGGCATCGTTTTTGTGAGCAATTGATGCAAGAGCTTTAATATCTGCTGTTCGAAGCGTTGGATTTGAAAGTGATTCTGTGTACAAAACCTTTGCGCCATTTTGCATAGCGGTTTCAACTTCAGTAAGATTTTGGATATCAACAAAAGTTGTTTCAACTCCGCAGTTTTTTGGCAAATATTCATCGAGCAGTGCCCACGTGCCTCCATAGAGTGTGTTGGACGACACAACTTTACCACCGCCACCACATCGTTGCATGATGACAGCAGCTATTGCAGAGAGTCCACTGGCGGTTCCATACCCAGCTTCTGCACCCTCCATCGCTGCGACCATTCTGCCAAGTACAAAAACGGTGGGATTGAAGTGGCGTCCATACAAGTAACATCCACCCTCATTTGGCCCAAGTTGCCCTGCGAATATTTCAGGCATCAATTCAGGAGTCATAACCGTAAAGGTAGTACTTGCTTCGATGGACATATTTACACCACCGTGTTCTCCAAATTCATGACGAGCGTTCGCCATTGCCTGTTGCGGATCAAAGGGGGTGTCTGTCATGGTGTAGTACTTTTGGTTTTGAGGGAATTGTCGTACATAAAGGTGATTTCTCCATTTCCACCGAGCATATTTGCAAAATCTCGAACTGCTTTGCCACGCCAACCTGAATCAAGTGGGGAATCATCAAGCGAATTTCCATCGCGCATCGCAAGGAACCAATCAGTGAACGTTGGCCTGTTTGTAACGAGCCCTGCTGATAACTGATTTCCTACACACCACGCACCAAATAGCGACCAGATGCCATCGAGCTCCTGTCTGGTCTCTGCTTCCTTTTCGATTGCTTGTGGTTTTCGTAATCGCATAGGTTCCACGTTCGTTGCGTCAAGAATTGCTCGTAATATTTTAGCGCCAAAACGGCTCGCCATATTTTTAGGGAAGCCCTTCATCGAAGCGAGTTGTTCAACAGTTTTGACAGGTTTTTTTGCAAGGGCGAGCACACATTCGTTCGGTATAACTGCTCGGGTAGGCAAGTTAAGTTCTATAGCTATGTTTTCGCGCAAAGCTGCGACGACTTGGATGCGTTGCATCTCTTTATCGCGTGGAATTTTATTTTTGCAAATTCTCTTAACAACATTAAAATGATTGAACGCATAATAGTCCATGGAGGTGAACGCAGAACACTCTTCTTCTGCCCATTGGGCTCTGCCTAGGATTTCGAGTTTGCTTTTTAAATGGTCATGAATTGCAATCAAATATCGAACATCGTCAGCGGCATAAAAAAGTTGTCTTTCGGTTAATGGGCGAGCATCCCATTGCGAAAATGTAAAATGCCCACCAACATCGTGATGCAAAATGGTATCTATTAGTTTTGTGAGCGCTATAGGCCATGGGTACCCTACGAAGCCCGCAGCTAACTGCGTATCGAAAATAGCAGCTGGTGGTTTGCCGTACAGCCGAGCAATTGGTTCTAGGTCTTGCGACCCAGAATGAAGCAGTGTTGTAATAGTAGGGTCTGCAATGAGCGCGTAGAGCGGCGATAGATCCTTGAGGACGAATGGATCTATGAGCGCAACTCGCTTAGTTGTAGCGACTTGTATCAGACACGTTTGAGCGTAGTACGAATCTTCACCGATGAATTCTGTGTCGTACGAAAAAATACCACTGCAATGGAGTTCGTCGCAAAGGGTTTGAAAATCATCTTCTGTATCGATCCAATCGGCTTGGCTCGTTGGAACAAGTGGATTTCCTTCTAAAATTGGAGTAATAACAGCATCTGCGTGGGATTCATTGTGGCTTTGTTGCCTGTGTTTACGCCGATGTGATTCATTTTTTCCCATTGGATATTCATTCTAACAGAGGAGGGATGGAACCGCTCCACGTGCATTTGCGAATCTCCTTTTGAAGAGATGGTGCTGTTTGTTCTTTGGGGGGGAGAGTACAAGCAGGAAAAAAGGAGCGTCGCAGTTTTTTTTGCGACGCTCCTTTTACTTGTAAAAAAAGTGTATTGGACTTAGTAACCCATCTCATCCATGCCGGATCCAGTAGCCACGGCTGGTTCTTTAATGTCCGTTATTGCGCAATCGGTTGTGAGCAACAAACCACTAATGCTTGCAGCATTTTGCAATGCAACACGCTCAACCTTGGTTGGCACGATGACACCTGACTTGATAAGGTCTTCATACTGTCCAGTAAGACCGTTGTATCCAAAATTATCGTCTGTCGACTCTTCTACTTTTTGGCAGACGATGGATCCATCTAGACCACAGTTTTCAGCGATTTGGCGAATCGGTGCAGTGAGTGAACGACCAACTATATCTATGCCGAGTTTTTCATCACCCTTAGCTTTCTTTCGAGCGCCCTCGAGAACTCGCCTTGCTCGAATTACCGCAACGCCACCGCCCGGAAGAATACCTTCCTCAACGGCTGCACGGCATGCGTGAAGCGCATCTTCAACGCGAGCTTTCTTTTCCTTCATTTCAACTTCGGTAGCAGCGCCGACATTGATCTGAGCAACACCGCCGGCTAGTTTCGCAAGCCGTTCTTGTAATTTTTCAGCATCGTAATCGGAAGATGTATTCTCGATTTGTGCGCGGATTTGGTCAATACGACCCTTGATGTCTGTAGATTTACCAGCGCCTTCGATAATCGTAGTTGTCTCTTTGTCTACGGTGACCTTCTTTGCACGACCAAGTTGCGTGATTTCTAGGTTTTCAATGTTCATTCCAAGTTCTTCCATGACGGGTTCGCCGCCAGTTAGAATTGCTATGTCCTGAAGCATTGCTTTGCGCCGATCGCCAAATCCAGGCGCTTTAATTGCGCAGACTTTAATTGTGCCGCGCAATTTGTTTACAACGAGCGTTGCAAGTGCTTCAGCATCAACATCTTCAGCGATGATGAGAAGAGCTTTGCCAGTTTCAGCAACTTTGCCAAGAATTGGAAGCATGTCTTTTGCTGTACTGATTTTCTTTTCGTGAATTAACACGTAGCAATCTTCGAGCATGACATCCATCGCAGTCGTATCAGTTACAAAGTGAGGGCTTAGGTACCCTTTGTCGAATTGCATGCCTTCAACGAGTTCTACATTTGTTTCAAGTGATTGACCTTCTTCGACGGTGATGACACCGTCTTTGCCTACTTTGTCCATCGCCTTTGCGATGATTTTACCAATGCCAGTGTCTTGGTTCGCAGCACACATACCAACTTGCGCAATTTCGTTGGAGTTTTGAACGTCGTTTGGCATTGCGTTGAGTTCGCCGACAATTGCTGCAACACCAAGGTCAATGCCACGCCTTACTTGGTTTGCGTGTGCACCTGCGGTGATGTTCTTGAGACCCTCACTGAAAATTGCTTCTGCGTATACTGTTGCAGTTGTTGTGCCATCGCCTGCGTCTTTTGAGCATTTTGAAGCGACTTCCTTCACCATTTGTGCCCCCATGTTTTCACGTGGGTCTTCGAGTTCAATCTCTTTGGCAACTGTTACGCCGTCTTTAGTGACGGTTGGAGCACCGAATGATTTTTCAAGAATTACAACCCTGCCCGATGGCCCTAGCGTCGTCTTTACTGCTTTTGCGAGTTTTTGAATGCCTCTTAGCATTTGCTCTCTCGCTTCAATGTCAAATGCAATTTGTTTTGCTGTCATGTTAATCTTCTTTCTTCTTTATTTAGATGTCATCGCGTACTTGCCACGCGGCAGATACGTGTGAACTATCGATCCAAATATTGTTTGATTTTGTTTTGAGGTATATGCCTTGTGAACTTGTTAACTTCTCAACGTGTTCAACATTCATAACTTCAAGTTCGTTGTCTTTCCCATAGAACATGATGGAGAGTTCTTTGTTTGTTCCAACCATGTCCATTAAAATTTCAAGTAGGGGTCCGCGTTGCATACGTAATTCCTAACTGTTTACTCGATGATTCCTAGGATGTCATCTTCGGTCATGATTAAGTAATCGACATTGTCAATTTTTATCTCAGTACCTGCATACGAAGTGAACAAGATGTAGTCACCTTTTTTGACAGTAAAGGGGATTCGTTCCCCAGTCTCTTGGTTTAAACGGCCGTTTCCAACTTCGATAATCTTGCCTTCTTTTGGTTTGTCTTTAGCAGATTCTGGCAAGTAAATACCGCTTTGGGTTTGGGTTTGTGCTTCAGCACGTTTGACAAGTAACTTGTCTCCGAGTGGTTTTACGTTCATTTTTTGCTCCTATATTCTTTCTGTTTTCTCTTGGGTTTACTGGGGGGGGGTTATCGTTTTTATACGTTCTTTGTTATGTTCGCCAATTCTGTTCAGGCCATCGGTCTGCGTAATGTTTCCTTAACGCTCTTTGCAAAGCATCGAGCAGGGTTTCAAGCATTGCTGGTCGGTCGACGACTGTAAAGGCACCTTCTTGCAGAGAACGTGCCAAACTCCGCGTATTTTCACGAGTGGATGTTTGCTTTGGTCGTATGACTATTGTAGGTGGGTGGGGGTCAAGGCGTCTTAGC
>JACNLR010000027.1 GCA_014381385.1 Planctomycetota bacterium
AGGGTGTATGTACGTGCACGGAGACGCACCTGTTAAATATTTTCATTCTATATTCATCGTAACCCTTCTTGGAATTGGCATCTTAAGCGATGTGCAAGAAGCAGTTGCCCCGCTCGAAGTCCCCCGTGTTGTTATGGATGAATTTGGCACTGTTGACCTTGTCGTGAACGAAACGGAGGTGTCCCAAGTACTAGAGATGCTAGCGATGCAAAGCCGTAAAAATATCATCGCATCCAATAATGTAACCGGAGCTGTTTCTGCGAATTTATATGATGTCACATTCAACGAAGCGCTCGATGCAGTTCTGCGAGTCAATGGATTTGGATATATCGAAGAAGGTAATTTTGTGTATGTATATACACTAGAGGAACTCGATGTCATTGAACAAGCAAGGCGAAAGACGGAAAGTCGTATTTACGAACTTCAATACCTATCAGCATCGGACGCAGATGAATTTGTAAAGCCCTTGCTTTCAGAAAATGGCAAGGCGGCATTCCGTGGTGATATCGAAAAAGGGTATCAGCCAACATTAAGCGATGGCGGTGGAGACAGTTACGCTTGGACAAGCAAACTTGTTATTAACGATTACCCCGACAACTTAGAGGCAATCGCGTTGCTTTTGACGGAACTCGATACACCGCCGGCTCAAGTCGTTGTAGAGGCGACAATCGTGCAAACAAAAGTTACTGAAGACAATGAATTTGGTGTCGATTTTACAGCGCTCTCAAATATTCAAATTGGTGGGATAGCAGGTGGGCCACTTTCCGCTGCCCAAAGTGTCATTTCAGGCACTTTTGGAGATACGAACATTGAAGCGGTGACATCTGGCGTTGGCGGAACTGAGTCGCCGTCTTTTTCAGGTGGATTGAAAGCAGGAATAATCAAAGACCACGTAGGCGCATTCCTCAAGGTGCTCGATCAAGTCGTAGATACGACTGTGATGGCTCGTCCTCGCATAACTTGCTTGAACAGACAACGAGCAGAAGTGCTCATCGGTACTCGAGTTGGGTATCTATCGTCAACACAGACCGACACGAGCACAACGCAGACCGTGCAATTTTTGGACACAGGAATTCAACTTGTATTCAGACCCTTCATTTCACCCGACGGGATGATTCGCATGGAGTTACATCCGAATGTCTCAAATGCAACGCTTCGCACAGATGGAGGACAGTCTATTCCAGATGAGATTACTCAGCAGGTTATGACTAACGTTCGGTGTCGAGATGGAGAGACTATTATTCTTGGCGGTTTGTTTCGCGAGTCAACTACAATTGGTCGCAACCAAGTCCCGTTTCTCGGCGACATACCAATCATTGGTGCAGCGTTTCGTGGGCAAGACGATCAAGTGGAGAAAGAGGAAATTATATTTCTCTTGACGCCGAGCATTATTCCAGACGAGCGACTTTGGGAAGCGGGCAGGGACTCACTTGAAATTGTTGATTCTGTACGGGTAGGTGCAAGAGCTGGTTTGCTACCATTTAGCAAAGATCAGATTACAGCAAATTACAATCGTGATGCGCTCGATGCCTACCGAATAGGCGATCTTGACAAAGCACTCTACTGGTCGAATCTTTCACTCGGGAATTCTCAAGCGCAGCCAGAAATGGTTCGTTTACGAGAGCGCATAACAAACGAAAAAGAGTCCGTTTGGGAACGCGATTTGTTACGTAAACTCATGTTCAGAGAGAACCAAACAGCTGCTGTTACAGCGGAGAATCTTCAATGAAACAATTGTATGTCGTCGTGGGCATCCTTCTTATAGCAGGATGTTCTGGTCCAACGAAATCGGGGAAAATAGCACGGGTAAATGCGCATCAAAGGATGGATGCAGTGAACGCAGATCTTGCTGCGCAGCAGGCTAGACAACAGTTTGAAGTTGGGCAACTTGCCTCTGCAATGGAAACGATAGAAGCTGCAATTTCAAGATACGAGGGCAATGCTTCATACCACTTACTCAGGGGAAGGATTCTCGTCGAACAACATCGACTAGATGAAGCGGGGAGAGCGCTAATCCGTAGCGCAGAACTCGATCCAACAATTGCAGAACCACACTATTTCCTAGGGGTGTTGCATCAAAGGTGGTCTGAAGACGAAGAGGCTTTTGCTTGTTACAAAAAAGCTATGGAGTGCGATGCAACGCACCCACAATACTTGCTCGCTTCTGCGGAATCCCTCGTTGCGCTTGGCAAACTTGATGATGCAATTACACTCCTTCAAGATGCAGGGAAAGAATTTCAACACCAACCGGCAGTCTCTGCATTGCTTGGACATATACACTTGCGAAACGGTAATTCTGTTGAAGCAGCAAAAAATTTAGCAGACTCAAAATTACTTGGCAATGATGATGTGGAACTCTTAACACTGCTTGCTTCTGCGCAATTTAATGCATGTGATTACACGAATTGCTTGTTTACGCTCGCACAGTTAGAGGAGTGCGAAGAGTTATCCTTTGCTTTTCAACGACTTAAAGGTAAATGTTTATCTGCAACTGGAAGACACATTCAAGGTAGAGATATGTGCTTGAAAGTAACAAGGAAAACGCCAGATGATGCAGATGCCTGGATTGACCTTGGGTACATCGCATGGGAAATGGGTGACTACGATCGAGTTGCAGCTTGTGGAAGAATGATCAGTACATTAAAACCCAACTATATGGAAGGACCTCTTTTTGAGGGCATAGTTGCCATGCGCCAAGGGGACGAGGCCACGGGGCGGATATTACTTGCAAAAGCACAGTCCGATAACACTGTTATTGGTATTGATTTACTGCTTCAAACATACGCGAAAAACGCAAAATTACGTGTGGAAACACCAATTACGCAGAATATGACGGCAAATTCGACCGAAGGTGATGCTGAGCAACAACCCGTTGGACTGGTTGAGGGAAGCCAGCCAATTGTGGGCGTTACTCAAGATTCCCCTCTTGCCCCTTAGACACGTACGTCGACTTGGGCATCAAAACCCAAGTAAGGCGCCGCGTGTTTATAGACCCAGTTTCAATTTCAATCCTAACGCTCGCAACACTCGCAATAGTGGTGTTGGTTTTCGTTCTATTGAAAAGCAAGGCACGCTTGGCGGCAGCAGTAGCTGCAATGCACACAGCAAAAATTGAAGCAGAAGAGGCAACCGGCGCGCTTGACTCTGCAAAAATACATGCTTGCATTGACCGAACACATAGGCGACAAGTAGAAGCAGTTTTTGATGTACTTCGCGATGCAGTAATCGTTATTGATGCCCACGGCGAGGTGTTGCATGTGAACGATATTGCATCAAGCCTGCTTCAAGTATCAACTTCAGAAGCTGCTGGTAAACCCCTTGCCGAAGTCATCATAGATCACCAACTTGTAACGACGATTTCAGATGCACGTACGGGACTTCCAAAAGAAGGACGGCAGTACGAGCAAGAAATCACACACAACGGCACGACAGTTGCATACGAAGTTCACTTGCAATCAGTTGGACAAAAAGACGATGCAATGCACGCTGTCGTAACTGTTCTTCGTGATCTCTCACGTGAGCGAGAGATCGCGCGGCTCAAAAGCGATTTTGTTTCAAAAGCAAGCCATGAGTTACGAACGCCACTCTCATCGATATCAGCATATATCGAAATGCTTATTGACGGGGATGCAAAAGACGAAGGGACTCGCCAAGAATTTTACGAAGTGATATCTACAGAAACACAGCGTTTGCAGCGCATGATTGATAACTTGCTTAACATAAGTCGCATCGAAGCAGGTCTGATGCACATCGATCGTTCGCGGGTGAACTTTAAAGAACTCGTCGAGCGTTCTGTTACAAACATGAAACCTCAAGCAAGTGAAAAGTCACTAGAAATCCATACGCAAATAGCAGATGTAGATCTTTCCGTTATTGGAGACAGTGATATGCTTTATCAAGTCATAGTCAACTTGCTTTCAAACGCAATTAAATATACACCAGACGGTGGTCGAATTACTATTGCTGCAGATACGGATAACCTTACTCGCAGTCTCCACTTTTCAGTGTCAGACACAGGCCTTGGGATTGCACCAGATCAAACAGAAAAAGTATTTGATAAATTTTACAGAGTTGAAAATTATCGACACGTTGCAAAGGGTACGGGCCTTGGGCTTAACCTTTGCAGGCATATCGTGGACACATTACACGGCGGCCAAATAGGGTTAGAGTCGACTCTTGGTATGGGTTCAAAATTTTGGTTCTCTATTCCATCCGGTCAGAGGCAACGAAAGGCAGCATGAGTACAACACACACCATATTGATAGTGGATGACGAAGCGCATATTTTGCAAGTGTTATCGTTGAAGTTACGAAATTGCGGGTATTCAATCACAACAGCGGTAGACGGTGAAGACGCACTGCACCATGTGAAAGAGAGTCCTCCAGACCTTGTCATTACAGATGTGCAAATGCCTTATATGAACGGTTTAGAATTTGCCCACGCTCTTTCAGACGACCCTGCAACTGCGCATATTCCAGTGGTTGTGCTTACTGCTCGCGGTCATACATTAGAAACAAGCGACACGGACATTCCAAATGTTCGTAAGGTTTTAAGTAAACCCTTCAGCCCTCGTGGGATAGCAGAACTTTGCGCCACATTACTAAAAGATACTCCCAGAAGTAACGCTCAAAATAGAGGTGCAGCATGAACAAGCAACGCGCAACGACGCAAAAAAATATATCTGTCACTCCGCCTCTTTCAAAATTAGTACGCGATGCTGGTATGGTTTTATTACATTGCGATGTGCATGGAAAACTCGTAACGAAAACGCAAGGAGATTGGCTTACTGATCTGCTCGTCGCCTCACCTATTGTTCGACTTGCGGTAACTGCAAATTGTGCAAATTGGAACTCTCAGGAATCACCAATTGCCGCTGAAGCGTTTCATGGTGTTTGGTTTGTGCCTGTGTGCAATCCTGTAACTCGCCGTGGGAGTGGATTTTCGATTGGCGTTTTAGTAACAGAAGCCCTTTGCACCAGCGAATATCTTCATGCACTTTGTCAAGCCAGTGGTGCAGACACTACGGTAATCAGAGACATGATCCGTTCTCTGAATCCAGTTGCAACGCATGATGTACAGCGAGTTGCTTCTATGTTCCAGTTCGCTTGGCACGCACAAATGGCGAGCGATAAAAACCAACATACTTCTGAATCTGTTGGACAGGAACTTGCAGATTCGTACGAAGAAATAAACTTGCTCTACACAATGACGAGCAACATGAACTCAGTAAATCATCCAAAAAGATTTATTGCTTTAGCATGTGATGAACTTCTTCAAACACTTCCGTACGAGTGGATAGGAGTGCAACTTCGAGTTGGAGACCGTCTGCCGCGCGTTGGCGATGCGCTCCTAGCAGCTGGAGAAGTTCCAGCTAGTGTTTCTGGTTCTGTGCATGCAATTGCAAATGACATTGGAAATTCACCAATCGTTTCGCATGGTGAAGATGAAATTGCATCTCGATTCGGAAACGCTACAATTTTGGTACCTATAACGAGCGACGATGCGGTGCTTGGCGTGTTAGTGGCGGCCAATAAACAGGGCTTAGACAGCGAAGCGTCTTCTGTAGATATTCAATTACTTGCAGCAACAGCAGCACAACTCGCTATTTTCATTGAAAATGCTCTTTTATACGAGGATTTGAATGCAACATTCCTCGGTACGCTTGAGGCATTAACCGCTTCGATTGATGCGAAAGATAAGTACACCTGTGGTCATTCTCAACGGGTGGCATTATTAACAGCACAACTCGCTGAAAAAGCAGGCTTAGATACAGATCAAATCGAACGATGCCGGATTGCTGGGCTTGTGCACGACATTGGCAAAATCGGTGTGCCAGAGCGAGTTCTGACGAAAAAGGGTGGGCTTACGAACAAGGAATTCGCAGCGATCCAAAAGCACCCAGAAATTGGGGCTAACATTCTAAAAGACATTCCACAGATGGAAGACATCCTTGGAGGCGTACTACATCACCACGAGCAGTATGCAGGTGGTGGCTATCCGCACGGTATCGCTGGTGATGAAATCCCGTTTGTCGCCAGGATGATTTCACTCGCGGATACATTTGACGCTATGTCATCAAGCCGAACGTACCGCAACGCGATGAATCGAGATTCGGTTCTTGCAGAGATGAGGCGGTCTGTTGGTTCACAGTTTGATCCTGAACTTTCGGAACTCTTTTTCGCTCTTGATTTCTCTTTGTGGGAACAATTGATGATTACACATCAAGCGGATCGCTCTAATTTGGAGTCTGACCCCAGTGATGACAGTCCCATAACTAGTCAAAGGAAAGCAGCATGAATATTACAACTGAAAAACATCTCGCAGCAACAGTTTTGTGCATTTCTGGCGATGTGACCGCGGATGATGTTAGTCAATTCCAAAGAAATGTTCGAGAAGAAGTCGGTCAATTTAGCTCGAACATTATCCTCGATTGTACGGATATGGGAATCATTGACTCGGTCGGGCTTGAGTCGCTGCTTTGGTTATCCGATGAACTGAGTAAAGCTGGAAACAAACTGCGATTCGCCTCTGTTCCAACCTCTGTCGTGAGAGTTTTCGAGTTTACTCGACTAAATCGAGTATTTGCTATGCACGAATCAATAGAGCAAGCAGCACGGAGTTTCGCCTAAACAACTATGAACCCTCAAAGCGATAATCTAACTACAGCCATTTCAGCCCAAGCGCCGCTTGGTCAATTGCTGTTGCGTCGAGGAGTCATTAGCCAAGAGCAACTCGAGAGTGCGCTTGTTCATCAAAAAGAGTGTGATGAGCGAAAACTGATTGGCGAAGTGCTTGTTGAGTTGGGCTTAGTTGACAATAGCATAGTGCTTGAAACACTTGCAGAAGCATATGGAATACCGTTTGCTTCTGACACTGCTCGGCTCGCAGACCCGAAGGTCATTGATGTGTTGCCAAGAGATTTTCTCGAAGAGCACTGCGTACTACCGATGTTCCTTGTCAGGGGTATTCTGACAGTTGCAGTGAGTGAACCTGCAAACTTGTATTTGCTTGAGGAAATAGAACGTCGTACCGGACATCGCACGCAAATAGTTGCTGCAACGTCGGATGACATAGAAGCAGCGCACAAGTCCTATTTGCCTGCTGCTAATGTTTTTGTTATAGATGAAATTTACGAAGATATCGATGAACATGATTTTGCAGTCATCGAACAAGACGCAACGGAACTCTCAGATCTTGAAGAAGATGCTGGACATGGTCCCGTTGTTAAACTTGTTAACTTTTTAATCTACTCTGCAGTGCAAGAGGGCGCTTCGGATATCCACATCGAACCAGACGACCATTTTTTGCGAGTTCGGTATCGCATCGATGGCAAACTTTACGAAAAAATACAACCTCCATATAAAATGCAACAAGCAATTGCCAGCCGAATCAAAATCATGGCAAATCTTG
>JACNLR010000024.1 GCA_014381385.1 Planctomycetota bacterium
TTCTGCGAAGCATGGCATCATCGTTTGTCGTTACCGTCCGTAGACTTGCTGGGATTAATTAACAAATTGCAATGGGGGACCGACCCTAGAATCCACCGCTACGCATCACCTTCAAACTATCGGGGAACGGATAGGTTGCAAAAACTCCAGTCGGTGCAAGTTCCCACATCCCAGCGGAGGGGTACACATCGCCTCGATATCCAGATTCGTGCATTATTCGTAAGACTGTTTCGAAACTTGGTTCGTTTCCATCCTTGTCAACAAGGCGATTCGATTTTGCACCAAGAAAACTTACGCTTGCCATGGGCATGCGGTCACGCCTTCCCTCCGCCATCAGCGAAACTTTTTCAAATCCAGTTCTAAAATCCTCCATCGTGAATACGTCACGATCAAGAGGTCGCAAGAGCGCGAACACTTTGACATCATCCATGTCGTATTTCAAGACAAGTGTCTTGTCAGGAGAAAGTTCGGAGAACCCTTTTGCATATTTTGTAATGCTCTGGTTATCCCACTGGCTCGAAGGGAGTGCCTCCGCGATGAGGCTAATAATGCCATGACTATTATCCTCAGGATTCACACCACAGACAAGCGTTCGGTACTTGCTTGTCAACATATCGTTAAGTAAAAACTGTCCCCACTGTATTCGTATTCGCTTTCTTTCAGTTTCAATTCGACGCGGATCACCAACGGGCATAATTATCAAGCGATTTGCCTGTCGGTCAGCCTCCATAAGGACGTCGCCATCCCCATCGTAAATTTTAGGTCTTGATTCAGCTTGTGGTTTTGTTGCCATGATTGACTCCTTCGCATCAGACAAGTAGAGATGCAGGGTTTTCGATCAGTTCTTTTAAGGATTTTAAATATAAAGCAGCCATCGCACCGTCGATGACTCTATGGTCTAAACTTAGTGTAGCGGACATTTCATGTCCCACTGCAAGTTCGCCGTTGCGAACGACTGGTTTTTCCATCGCTGCTCCAACAGCGAGAATTGCACTGTTTGGAGGATTAATAATTGCTGTAAAGTTGTCCACGCCAAACATACCTAGATTTGAAATTGTAAAGGTTGTCTCACCCATTTCATCAGGGGACAATCCAGTTTCTCGGGCTTTCTTCGACAGATACGAGGATTCCTGACTAATAGTACGCAAACTCTTTTGGTCTGCGTTTCGGATTGTGCCTACAACGAGGCCGCCTCCTCGTTCTTCGGGGAGCGCGATTGCAATGCCAACGTTTACGGGTCCGTGGTACAAGACACAGTCGCCTCCAAATGACGCGTTGAACTCTGGATTTGTTGCCATCGATAGTGCACAACAGCGCACCAAGAAGTCATTCACCGAAAGTTTGACACCAGTTTTAGAGAGTTGTTCGTTCAGCGTCTTTCGCATTTCAAGCAGCGGATCCATGTCGAAATCCATTGTTACTTGGTAGTGCGGAATCGTCTGCTTCGACTCGACGAGTCTTTTTGCAATGATTTGCCGCATGTTTGAGAGTGGAACAGTGCGTTCGTTTTGCCAAGGTGATGTTGGTGCTAGGGGTTGCATATTGCTTACGGGTGTAACAGGAATCGCATTTGCAACGACTTGGGCGGGCACAACTTTCGTAGTTTCTGCTGCTGCCGTTGTTTCGCTTGTCGTATCAACGAGTTGCAAGATATCCCGCTTAATAATTCTTCCCGATGGACCACTGCCCTGCACAGAGTCTAAAGAAATACCGTGCTCTTCTGCAAGGCGTCTTGCAACAGGACTAACCCTCTTTCCACTAGCTGTTGGCTTCTTCGTGGGCGCTTGTTGTTCAGTGGCAACTGCTTCAGTGCTGGATTCAGCAAACACTTCATTGCTTGGCTCAGCATTAGGGTCAGTGCTTACCTCTTGTGTCGCATCTCCACCTTGCATCGCATCATCGTCTTCACTGAGCGTAGCGATGAGCGTACCAACTTCAACTTGCTTTCCTTCTGAAACAGCGAGCGATTCAATACGGCCGTCATCAAACGATTGCAACTCCATTGTCGCTTTATCTGTTTCTATATCAGCAAGCAAGTCACCTGCTGAAACCTCGTCACCAACTTTTACATGCCAATGCAAAATCGTACCGACTTCCATCGTGTCTGAGAGTCTTGGCATTGTGATTTCAATGGGCATGAGGGTCAAAATCCTTTACACGTTGTACGTTGCTTGCCTTACCGCTTCACATATCTTTCGAGTGTTGGGCAAATACGCCTGCTCTAGATTGTAAGCATATGGAGTGGGCACGTCGTCGCTATGCACTCTATACACTCTATTATCGAGATCATCAAAGCAGATAGCGTGAATTTGAGAGGCAATTTCAGAGCCAATAGATGCAAATGACCACGATTGATCTACCACAACACATGTGTTCGTTTTCTTGACAGAAGTTGCCATCGTATCAATATCCAACGGGCGAATAGTGCGCCCATCTATCACTTCACAATCAATTCCTTCTTTTGCTAGCTCTTCTGCAGCTTCAAGGCAGAAGTGCAATGGACGACCGAAACTGATAATTGTGCAATCGCTACCCGCTCGTCTTGTAATCGCCTCACCAAAAGGTATGGTGTATTCTTCTTCTGGCACGTGACACGATGTTGAAAGCAATCGTTCTGATTCTAAGAAAAAAACAGGGTTGTCATCTTGAATCGAAGTTTTCAATAAACCCTTAGCATCGTAGGCATCGTATGGAATTGCCATCTTTAAGCCCGGTACATTTGCGAACAAAGATTCGACGCACCATGAGTGTGTAGAAGCAAGTTGACCTCCCGCACCATCGTTCCCACGAAATACGATTGGGCACCCAAATTGACCGCCAGACATATACAGCATTTTCGGCGCATTGTTTAAAATAGGATCTGCAGCGACTAGACTAAAAGACCAACTCATAAACTCAACGATAGGGCGTAAACCACGCATTGCTGCACCAATTGCCATTCCCGAAAAACCACCCTCACTTATCGGCGTATCAATAACGCGGCGAGGGCCAAACTCTTCAAGCATGCCTTTTGAAACTTTGTATGCACCGTTGTACTGCGCAACTTCTTCGCCAAGTAAAAAGACTCGATTGTCTTTACGCATCTCTTCGCTCATAGCTTCTCGCAGGGCATCTCGGAATTCGATAACACGCTCTCCAGTTGCTATAGCGCTCATGTTGCGTCTCCCTCGTCTTGAAGCATTTCTGGCTTGGATGTTCCAAGGTAAGGTCCCCATACATCTGTATACACATCGGTATAGAGTTCCTCAAGCGGTACTTCTGGTGAATTTTTTGCCCATTCGACGGCTTGCCGAACTTGGGTTTTCACTTGCCTTGTCATTTGCTTCATCGAATCTTGTGTCACATCATGTTCTTCTTCAAGGAACTGCTCGAGAGTATTTATGCAGTCCCGTAATTCTTCATTCGATTCTTCATCCCTTGTACGGTACTTTCGAGGGTCGGACATCGAGTGGCCTTTGTACCGATACGTTTGCGCTTCAACAAAGAAGGGTCGCGACTCTTCACGACACCAGTCTGCGATAGGCTTAAAATTTTGATACGTCGACAGAACATCCTTACCGTCGATTATCGCATGTTGGATACCAAAAGCTTCCGATTTCACGCGTAAATCGTTCGCCATCGAAGTTCCTCGTTCAATTGAAGTACCCATCGAGTATCGATTATTTTCCAGCACAAAAATAACTGGAAGGTCCTGCAAACTTGCCAAATTCATCGCTTCGTAAAAGCACCCTTGATTCAACGCACCATCACCTAGGTAACAAACCGTTACGTGGCTAGACTTGCCACCCTTGATAATCTCATCTTCGTATTTTGTTGCAAATGCAAGCCCAGTCCCAAGTGGTGTCTGGGCACTCACAATGCCGTGCCCACCATAAAGATGGTGGTCTGCGTCAAACATATGCATCGACCCCCCTTTACCTTTTGCACAGCCACCTATTCGACCAAACATTTCTGCCATGCAATATTTTGGGTCCATCCCTCGAGCGAGTGCGTGGCCGTGATCGCGATAGGCAAGGACGATTGGGTCGTCTGAATTAACCGCTGCAATCGTTCCAACAGCAACTGCTTCCTGCCCAATATAAATATGACAAAACCCTCCGATGAGCCTGTTTTGGTACGCCTGCATTGTCCGAACTTCAAACTCTCTGATTAAGAGCATTTGCCGAAGCCATCCTAGAAGTACGCCTTTTTCTGGTATAGGCGCAAAAGAGAATTGAAATGAGTTCTCTGTCATTTCAGAGGATTTATTTTCTGCAGTTGTTGTTGTGTTTCTGTTTGTCATGAAGGGAGAAAACGCGGATGACAGGACTCGAACCTGTAACCTTCGGTTTCGTAGACCGACGCTCTATCCAGTTGAGCTACACCCGCTTGGGCTTATTTTCATCAAGAATGCGTAGAATACCACAGGAAAGCCCATATCGCTATGCCAATGCACGATAAGTGGCTTGACTTCCTGTGGGATTCTGGGATAATTCCACGTTCGCCCTTAGGTTAGGGCAAAAAAAGATACTCTGGAGATTCACTGTGCCACAATCACGATCAGCTAAAAAAGATGTCCGACAAAACGCCAAACGCCGTGCTGTTAACCACTGGCGGAAACGTCGAATAAAGGAACAATCAAAGTCATTCCTAGACGCCATTACAGCGAAAGATGTCGCACTAGCTGAAACTGAATTTAAGAACTTTTGTGGTCTCGTCGACAAAATTTCCTGCACGAGCACACTCCACAAGAATACGGCAGCGCGGCGAAAAAGCCGTTACTCGCGCCAACTTCTTGAACTAAAACAAGCGTAACCTTCGGGTATCATCTGCGCATGGCGCAGCCAATACGATTTGCCAAACAGGGAACTGCGAGTAAGCAACGCTACCGCGAACTATCTCGGGAACCTCTATACATACTGGTTTTCTTGTTGCCACTCATTTTGTTTTATGAGTTCGCTTTGTATACCACAGATACAAATATTCAAATTAAAGCGCATGATCACCTTGTTCGATTCTTTGAACAGTTTGACATGCCTCCGACAAAGGGAGTATGGCTTGGTGGAATTGCCATTCTTACTATCCTGTTCCTTTGGCATATATTTGCAGGAAATACATGGTCAATTCGGGTCAAAGTAATCTTCTATATGGCACTTGAGTCAATCGCATTCGCCCTGCCCCTGCTACTCTTTGGCGCTGTCCTTGGAGGCCTTGCTGCTGCAGGGACGACATCTCAAATTGCAGATCTTACTGTTTTTGACAAAGTTGCCGTAAGCATCGGCGCAGGTCTTTACGAAGAACTTATATTTAGAATGTTACTTTTTGCATTCATACATACAGTTGTGTGCAACCTCCTCAAGCAAAGCAATTTGGTAGGAGTAACAGTTGCGGTTATCGTCTCAGCCCTTTTATTTGCTCTCTACCACGACTTGCCAAATGCTGGCTCACTCTCCGCACTCACCCTCTTCTTCTTTAGTATCGCCGGTATTTATTTAGGCATACTCTACGCAAGTCGCGGTTTTGGCATCGTTGCGGCATCTCACGCAGCGTATGACGTCGTTGCAACGACAGTCCTTGCCACGCTTGCAACCTAAAACGTATACACTTTGTATTACTCTAGAGGATAAGGAATCCAAATTATGAACATTCAAACTACCGCTACATTCATTGGTATTGCATGCATTGCAACAACAGCAATCGCGCAAGATCACCCAGACCATCCAGATTCAGTACCTGCAACACCACTTGAAAAACCAAAGCAGGTTGTACAAGAAGAAAAACTTCCACCTCCAACACCCTTGTATATTGGTGACAAAGCCCCCGATGTTACTGTCGACCACTGGGTAAAAGGCGATGCGTGGACAGAGTTCGAAGATGGACAAGTCTATGTCATGGAATTCTGGGCAACATGGTGTGGCCCATGTGTCAGTTCCATGCCACATCTGAGTAGTCTTCAAGACGAGTACGGTGACAAAATCAAAATCATCGGTGTATCAAGTGAAAAAGACCCTGAAATTGTTACTTCGTTCCTCGCTAAAACCAATAAACGAGACAACAAGGTGAACAACGACCGAATGCGGTACACCGTCGCCGTTGATCCTGACCGTAGCACATCAAGGGTATTCATGGAAGCATCGAACCAACGCGGCATCCCAACCTCATTCATCATAAATGGTAATGGGCAAGTTGCTTGGATAGGGCACCCAATGTCCATGGACGAACCACTCAAAGAAGTAGTCGCAGGAACATGGGATCTTGCAGCAGCAGCAGAAGCTTTCAAACTTGAAGCAGCGCAAGAACGGGCGATGAGCGAACTGAGCAAAGTGTATCGAACTGCTATGGAAACGAATGATTGGAATTCTTGGCTTACAGCAATTGACGAGTTCACTGCAGAGTACGGCAAAAGTTCTACCATGGACAATGCAAAGTTTGAAGCATTGCTGAACATGAAAAAAGATAAAAAAGCCGCGTACGCATGGGCAAACAACATGGCGCTTGGCATTTGGAATGATTCCCAAGCACTCAACGCATTGGCTTGGGGCATAGTAGATGAAACTCCAGAAGAGTTACAAGACCTCAACTTCGCGCTCAAAATTGCGACTCGTGCAAGTGATCTTACGGAATATAAAGACCCTATGATTCTCGATACCCTCGCAAGGTGTTACTGGGAAATGGGCAATACATACAAAGCGATTGCTTGGCAGGAAAAAGCTGTTTCATACTTGGGTGACGATCCTATGAACGAATCCATTACAGCAACGCTTAACGAATACAAGGCGACGCTCGCTAACGTCGACGAGTAAGTTCACATTCAAAACTAAAAGTAAAAAAACGGTCGCACAAGCGGCCGTTTTTTACTTGTCTAAAATTATTTCTTTGAGTTGATTATCTGAAGCATAAATTGCTTCAACGATTCGTTGCACAAGTCTACCGTCTTCACCGGTACCAGCAGTCTGGTCAAGCGATCCATTTGCAATTGCATTTGCAAACGCACTGTGTTCGCCATCAAATGCCTCGTCCCATGCATCGGTCAAGGCTATCTTTACTTCCTCTGTTTTTGGTTTACCCTGCTCTGAATACCCTCGTAAAATTTCATCTGACCACAAATCAACCACCAGCGAACCATCTGTCCCCTCAATTAATAAGCCGTCTTTCATTGCATTGTCTGGAAGGTGGGTAGCCCACGAAACATCAAACTGAAACGTGGTTCCACTTGTATCAGTCACCATTGCACGAACCCTGTCCTCTACATCGAAGGTACCGTCTAGCACTGGGGTTGACCACATTTCCTCGTATGCATACGCCGCGATGGAAAAAGCTTGTGTGCATTTTCCTTGAACGCGCACTGGCTTTTTTTTCGATGTAAGGTGCGTTACA
>JACNLR010000023.1 GCA_014381385.1 Planctomycetota bacterium
GAAAACTCCGCAGCAAAATTGGCTCACGTCCATTCCTAACCTTAAAGAAGCGGGAGCAACCGATTGGGAGTTTGAAACGTATACTTGGAATGTGACGCCTGGCGAATTGCAAGAAGGCGAACTTGTTGCGTCAATCACAAAGGAACTTGCATGGGCATCGAGACAGTTAAACAAGTAAGCAAAACCGAGGCGTGGCTTGGCATGTTACGTATCAGCAATGCACCTACGATTGTGAGCAACATCTTTGTTGGTACTGCAATCGCAATACAATCTGATTACTTTGTTTGGAACGCTTCTTATGATTTGTTTTTGGCAATTTGCATTCTCGCAATCTATTTTGCTGGCATGATCCTCAACGATGCTTTTGATGCTAAGTACGACAAAAAACTTCGCCCAGAAAGACCAATTCCGTCTGGCATTGTTACGCGAGCAGCCGCTTGGATACTGGGAATTGCCATACTCGTTGCCGTTTCAATCTTTGGCTATGGTCATGGATCAGCGCAAGGTTTACTTCTGCTCGTAGTCGCCGTTCTACTGTATACCTTTTTTCATCGCTGGTTGATACCTGCAATTCTTTTCATGGCTGCCTGCAGAGGGCTCGTGTATTTTATTGTTGCAAATCCCGTTCAGGGTGCTGACCTCACACTTCTGATTACTTTTAGTATTGCTCTTGCGTGTTACACGGCAGTACTCACTTGCATTGGTAGTTTTGAAAATAAGAAAGATACAAAATATGCTTGGGTCACTTGGTTGCTCATGCTCCCCCCTACCTACGTTGTTTTGAACAACCTCACCACCTCTTGGATTGCTTGCATTCCGCTTGCAGGTATGGCGTATTGGATTTGGCTCGCATGGGTCAATTTCCAATCCGGAAACAAAATCTCCGGCATGCACAAAATTCTCTCTGGGTTTTGCTTACTCGATTGCGTTCTAGCAGTATCCCTTGGGCAATATGGAATCGCTGTATTATGCTTAGCTTGTTTCATCACTACAGTCGCGTTTCACCGTAAAATCCTCGGTACATGAAACGCATTGCTGTCATAAATGTTGTCGGTCTCACAAAGGACCACCTCGGTGAACACACTCCCAACATTACTGCCCTTGCAAGCGACACATCGATTACTACCCTTGAACCCCCACTTCCTGCTGTCACCTGTACCGTGCAGAGCTCTATGCTCACGGGATGTTCGCCCGAAGAACATGGCATTGTGGCAAATGGGTGGCATGAACGAGAAACAAAAGAAACAAGTTTCTGGCGCCAGTCCAATGAACTTGTCGAGGGTGACAAAGTTTGGGACGATTTGCACAAAGAAAACAGTGCGTTCACTGTTGCGAATATGTTTTGGTGGTTCAACATGTATTCCTCAGCAGACATCGCTGTTACACCAAGGCCAATCTATTGTGCAAATGGTAGAAAAATTCCAGACATTTGGACATCTCCAACTTCGCTTCGGAACTTGTTACAAAATAAGTTCGGTCAATTTCCGCTCTTTCGCTTTTGGGGGCCGATGGCAGACATCAGTTCAACACAATGGATTGTAAAGGCAACTATTGAAGTAGAAAATACATATTCCCCATCGCTCACGCTTGTATATATCCCCCACCTTGATTACCCATTACAAAAATTTGGCCCAAATCACCCGAGTATTACAAGCGAACTCCAAGCAGTGGACGCAGAAGTGGGCAAGCTTATCGATTGTTTCCAAGCACTCGACATCGACATTTGCATCCTCAGTGAATATGGAATTGAAGAAGTTACAGATGCTGTCCCCATTAATCAGATACTACGGAAAAACGATTGGCTCGAAGTCCGCGAAGAACTTGGCAGAGAATATCTTGATGCCGGTGCAAGCACATGCTTTGCGGTGCCAGACCACCAAATTGCACATGTATATGTGCAAGACAACCGAAACATCGAATCGATTGCAAGCGTCCTAAGAGCAACAGATGGAATTGAGTTTGTTTACGCTGGGGAAGAACGAGGAAAACTCGCGCACGAACGGTGTGGCGACATCGTGGTTGTAGCAAATAGGGGCAATTGGTTCTCACACGATTGGTGGGAGGACGACGCAAAAGCGCCCGACTATCAAACAACCGTCAACATCCACGCCAAGCCTGGCTACGACCCGCGAGAACTTTTCTTTGCTGAGGGCTGGCGTGGTTCAAAGGTACGCATCGCATTTAAAATATTGATGAAAAAACTGGGCAGCAACACCCTACTTGATGTCATAACGTTGAACTCTTTAAAAGTGAAGGGCTCTCACGGAAGAACTGTAGAAATGGGCGCGCCATCACCAATTCTCATTGCTCCAAAGTGTGCAAAAAAAATGCCACAGTCTCTTCCGTCTGCGGCACTTAAGAACTTGCTGTTGGAGTGGGTTACTTCTTAAACTTGCTATCCATACTAGTCATAACAAGAACAAGGTCCATCATGTCTACCACGCCATCCGTGTTAATGTCACCCGTATTTGGTTTTGGACAAGCGAGTAATTGGTCGTCGCAAGAAGTATTTGGACCAAGCCACGATCCGCCTGCTTTTGTACAAGATCGTTCATCCACTATGAGGCAACCTGTACCGATGCAACATGCGCCTGTTTTTTTGCCTTGAGCGACTTGGTAACTGCCAGAGCCGGAGATTGTATCTCGCGGTGTAATGAGTACGCAGTCCTCATCTAAAACCGTGGCGCTTTTATATCCATGGTAGAAGGCGTTTCCGTTAATAAGTGCAACGTTACTCTTGAAAGATGATGCAATTACTCTACCACTGCTGTCGTAGTCGTAGATGCCGCCGCCAATGTAATCTGCGCGGTTGTCTTTAAATTGACAAGTAATAACGCGGATATTTGAACCAAAGTTGTACATTCCACCGCCGCCATAACTTGCATTGTTGTTAGAGATTTCAGAATCTTTCAATTCGGGCATTCCCCTGCCGTTGTATAAACCACCACCGCGCACAGATTCGTTTGACAAAATTTTGCAATTTCGAATAACAGTATTGGAACGGTCACCGTTATAGATTCCACCGCCCTGATAGTTTGTTCTATTACTCACAAAGATGCAATTCATAATTGTCGGGCTTGAGTGCAAGCAAAGTAAACCGCCGCCTACGGTTTCTTTCTCACCGTATAGATCTTCGTTGCCAGTTCCGCCGGTAATCGTAAATCCATCAAGTACTGTACTTGGACCCTCGCCGCTGATACATTTCACAACGCTATCGCGAACGTCCCAACCATCAATCGTTGTAACAGCCGCGCCCTTCGTACTCTTAAGCGTAATCGCTTTCCCATTGTAATTAATCGATTCGTTATACCTGCCCGGCTCAACTAGAACGATATCATCACCTTGGGCGAGATCAATGGCAGCCTGAATCGTTGGAGCATCCTTTGGAACATTAATTGTCTCAGCAGGTGCAACCGAACAAAAGCCAACAATCGCAGCGATCGTTATTAGTCGGAAGATCAAATTGGCTTGTAAAGTTCTCATGCTCATACCTACCTGCGTAGCGTGCCCACCAAGGCAACGTTACACTGTACCACAGTCTTGTAACTCCGCATAAACAAAGGCTTTATATATAACTAGCATTTACAAGATTCGTGTTAAAATGGGGTGTTTGATCGGAAAAACCCACTTAGAACCCTTGCAATACGGTCTGTACGGCATGCAATACTTGTTATAGGACTGGATTTCGTTGGTAGGATGTTCCTCTCATGGATGTTGCAACAAAGCGAATACACGTATTACACGCTACGGGGCGCGATGTGTCTGCGTTCGTTTTATCTCATTTTTTAACGCAAAACTTCACTATTTCCTCAAAATTGGATGGCTCAGTTGTAACGAACGTCGATACCGAAGCGGAATTAATGGCGAGGCAGTTACTATTAGAGGCGTTCCCAGAGGACGGTTTTCTCGGTGAAGAGCATGGAGAGATACATGGCAAGAGCGGATATCGTTGGGTTGTTGATCCAATCGACGGCACGGCATCGTTTGCGCGTGGTGTACCCCTTTTTGGAACGCTGATTGGTCTTGAATATGAGGGCATACCTATTGCTGGGTTTGTTTGCCTTCCCGCCCTTGGTGAAACAATTTCTGCGGTTGTTGGGGAAGGCGTCATCCACCAAGGTACCAAGTGCGCTGGTGTTTCTTCAGTAGCGGCGCTTGAAGATGCAATGATTTGCACCACCACCTACGATTATTACAAACAAACAAACACAGAACCGTTGTATCAAAAACTTCTCGAAGTGAGTGGATCCCTCCGTGGGTGGAGTGATTGCTATGCGTATATGTTGCTCTGCACGGGGAGAATTGACGCTGTTGTTGAACCACTTCTTTTTCAATGGGACATCGTTCCATGGCTTCCAATTATCGAGGAAGCCGGCGGAAACTATTCTCCAATTGCAAGTGGTGGGATTGCCTCAAATCATACTTTACACAATGCTCTTTGCCATGCTTTATCATGTGCACCATGACTACATTACCAATTGAAGAAACTATTTTGGCTCTGGGGGGGTGCGAGCGAGCAACCTCTGGAGTACACCGAGTTGCAAACCGCTGGCAAGATTCCGATGGCGATGGCGAAGCCTTCAAATCGTTCTGCGAAAAAAGTTTTGTCACGAGCGATATTGACCGAGCGCGACTACTCGACCGATACGAAAGTGCGATGGGATCGATAGGTGGTCATCTTTACGAAATTGGAAGGCACCTTCGTCGTTGGACGGACTTGCGCGGTGATGAAATGCCAGCAGTCGACGATGCCATGGCAATGTTCGATCCATCTCCTGATTTGTCTGACCAATTTTACAAACAAAAAATCGCTTTTATTGCCTTGCTCAATTTCACCAGACCAGATCTTGCAACGATGTTGAGAGATGGCGAGAATTGGAAGACAGATGATTGGGCAGAAGCGCGCATAGGTAGAGCATTTGGACCACGTATACCTGCAGAAGTCAACGACCGTGCACGTGTCCTTGAACACGAAGCAGATATGTTTGTAAGCGAGTTTCATGTACCAGTTGGGTGTATGGTTGACGACAACGGCAAGTCGTGGTTCGATAAAGACCGAAAACTTATCGCCCATTGGCTCATCCGCGAAGAAATTAAGGCTGGCTATACACAAGAAGGTGGTATCGAAAAACAACGTGCTCTTTCTTGGGTCATGGGTCGACATATCGATGGCACTATTCCAACACAAGTTATGGATAGTTCTTGCAATGGAAATTGGAACCCCCGAACGAATGCTATCGATGGAATTGTGGCAACTGATTTACTTGGACCAGTCCGCTACGAACAATTACACACGCAACGATCTGTTGCAGTCGATTACGATAAATATTACGATGAACACCCAACTGCGATAGCCCGAAAGTTTGATTTGGAGCGGGAAATACCTGAAGAAACTGTCGAAGAACTCATGATTGAACTTTTGGAAGCACCAGTACGTGCTGACATTGCAAATTTCATGTCGAAAAAACTTGGTCGACCTTTGGAAGCATTTGACATTTACCTTGAAGACATCGGCGAGGGAGCAAGTTCAAAAGAACTTGATGAAAAAGTGACCGCAATGTTTCAAGATGAACTTGAATTTCAAACTAAAATTCCAGAGGTTCTAAAGGACCTCGGCTATACCGATGAAGACGCTGATTTTTTAGGTACTCGAGTTAATGTAGAGATCGCACGTGGTGCAGGGCACGCGATGCGGCCGGGTATTCCTGAATACAACGCTTGGCTTCGTACAAACCGCTTAGACGATCGCCTCGGTTGGGATGGTTTTGACACAGCGATGCATGAACTCGGTCACAATCTTGAGCAACTCATTTCAACACACTTTGTTCCAAGACCTTTACTTCGCAACGTTCCCAACACTGCATGCACGGAAGCGTTTGCATTTTTGTACCAAAACAAAGCGAAACAAGTTGTTGGTCTTCCTGAAGATGACGAAGTAAAAGCATTTGCACTTGCTTCTGTTGAGGGGTTACTCTCGGCATGCCAAATTGCTGGTCCTTCCCTTGTTGAGCTCTATATGTGGCGTTGGCTATATAAAAATCCTGAAGCGACACCAGAAATGGTACGCGATGAAATGCTGTCTATCGCAGAAACTGTATGGGACAAATACTTCAAGGAATACTTTGGTGAAGATCCGTACCATATTCTTGCTGCATACCAACACATGATTGGATACCCGCTTTATCTACCCGACTACACCATAGGTCATGTCATCAGCCACCAAATAAAATCGCACATGCGCGGTAAAGACTTAGCCGCTGAAACAAAGCGAATTTGCTCCATTGGACGATTAACTCCCGATCAGTGGATGAAGAACGCCGTAGGTAGTGGTATTTCAGCGTCGCAACTTATTGACGATGCAACCGTCGGATTAACCCAAATTAATTAACCCGCGGTTTGTTCATCGGCAAATCAATCCCAGACGAAAACAGGGCCGTTGTCGTACATCTCAATTGTAAAGCCGAGCATTGCATCGTCGGCATTGTCCCCTTCGTACACAAATGGGTTGTCGTGTACGGACGAGGTGCCCTCTTGCCACTCAATAGCGTTGTTCGCATGTAACACCCAGCCACGCCAGATTCCATCGTCATCAAGTGTAAACGATTCCGAATTTTCTACCCCGTCTTTGGGGCCCCTGTTACCAATAATAGGAAAATGGCCTGCGTTAGGATTCCAACGTTTTTTCAAACGCTCTCCAAAGAGCGGCATGTGTGCGTACGACACGTTGGAAGTCTCATCGAGGTCAGCTGAAAAATCGGGGTCCCAAAGCGAACGGTTACGGCTATGTGATGCTACTTCTACCCAACCCCTGTCGGTTGGTGAAACAAGTTGCTTCGCTGCAACAAGGTTTTGCAAAACAAGAGCAGACCAAAAATTTGCAGATGTATTTTCGGTAACATCTTTTGAACCTGACAACATACTTGGCGTCAAAAAATCGTTGCCGTTTGTCATAGCGTGTATGGTGAGCCCTTGACCGATGAGCTGCAACTGAATTTGGTCTTGCATTCCCCAAACCGATTCTTGAACAGAATTTCCGGGGCCACCCGTTACCGCTTTATCTACAGAAGTCATATAGATTGACATCAGTACAACCATGCAAGCAAGTGAAATCAAAATGCCAAGGAGTGAGAAACCAAATTTATGCGCGGGATTACGCTTACTTACTTTTTTCATAACGAATGGGCCGGCCCGGATTCGAACCGGGGACCGAACGATTATGAGTCGTTAGCT
>JACNLR010000021.1 GCA_014381385.1 Planctomycetota bacterium
TCATCATCGTCGATGCTTGGGGCGAGTGCCCTTAACCAAGCACAAGCGGAATGAGAAGGGTCATGTCGAGGGTCATGTCAATGACATGACCCTCGACATGACCCTAGGAAACAATAAAATCTTCATGCAACACCATTGCCAAACGTGTGATGAATTCGTCGACATGCGTATGAGAGAATACGAGCGGTGGTTTAATTTTAATTGCATTGTGATCTTTGCCATCGATGCTCACGAGTATTCCATACGCCTTCATGCGGTTGACTACATACGCAGCTTGTTGTGGCAGTGGATTCAATTGCGAATCAACAAATTCAAAACCAAGAAATAGACCTTGCCCCCGAACATCTTGGACAATCGGAAATCGAGAAGAGATTTCTTGCAACGCTGTTTTGAAGTACGCTCCGACTTGTTCCGCATTTTCCTGTAACTGTTCATCTTGCACTACGCGTAATACCTCTTGGCCTATAGCACATGAAACAGGATTCCCGCCGAAGGTATTGAAATATTCCATCCCGTTTGCGAATGCATCAGCGACAGATTGAGTACACACTACTGCCGCCAATGGGTGCCCATTGCCCAATGGCTTTCCAATTGTGACGATGTCAGGAATAACTCCGTGTAGTTGAAATCCCCAAAAATGTGTACCGACACGACCAATTCCAACTTGAATTTCATCTGCAATGCAAAGGCCGCCTTCCTTTCGAACAGAGTCATAGGCAGTTTGTAAATAGTTTTCTGGAAGTTCAATTTGACCAGCACAGCTGATAATACTCTCGCAGATAAAGCCCGAGATATTCCTTCCCCTTGCTTGAATGGTATTAATTTGCTCCTGTATGTGGCTGGCGTACTGGTGACTATTTTCCATACCACGATACAAACCCCTAAACATGTCTGGCAGTGGCACTATGTGCGTATGTTCTGGAACGCCAGTGCCACCGCGGCTGTCGAATTTATAGGAACTAACATCGATACACGCTTGAGTGTTTCCATGATACCCCATTTCTACAGCAATCATATCTTTTTGTTGCGTCGCAGCGCGGCACATCCTCATCGCAAGTTCATTCGCTTCACTCCCTGAATTGACATAGTGAACAACGGAAAGTTCTTCTGGCAATGTGGCTAGTAATTGCTTTGTAAAATTATTTATTGTTTCGTGGACATACCGTGTGTTTGTATTCAACAATCCCATTTGCTTGCTGCCAACTTGGACAATTCTTGGATGTTCATGCCCCACATGCGCAACATTATTAACAGTATCTAAATATTTACGACCAGTTGGGTCTATTAAATGGACTCCAGATCCTCTCACTATTGTTAATGGTTGTTCGTAGGAGACACTCAAGCTTCTTCCTAAATGCTGCTTCCGAAACGTCAATAATTCTTCTTGAGAGGTATTGCTTGCTGTTGGGTTTATCTCGTTAAAGAGTAAAGACGGGCTTGGGCAAATATCTTTCCAGACTTGTATCGAATTTGGTGTTGCTACGCCCGGAAAATTAGAATCATTATCAAGCATACTTAGCATCAGTTGAAAGTGTAGGTGGGGGACCCATCCGCCATTTTCAGCAGAAGTGCCAACATGTCCAATGAGTGCTCCTGCGTTTACAATGTCTCCTTTTTGTAGATTCGTTAGGCAATCTTTTGCTAAATGACCATAGAGACTAAAGAAGCATGCCCCGTTGACTAATTCGTGTTTAAGAATTACTGTTGGTCCATAATCTTTATCGATTGCATTGTCGTGAACGCTATACACTTTTCCACTTGTAAACGCATGGATAGGTGTTTGCTCCTGTACCCAGAAATCAATGCCCAAGTGAACTGTTCTATGTTCAGGTCCGCA
This sequence comes from Planctomycetota bacterium, assembly GCA_014381385.1. Taxonomy (GTDB): domain Bacteria; phylum Planctomycetota; class Phycisphaerae; order Phycisphaerales; family SM1A02. Next base: position 1,838 of record JACNLR010000021.1, read on the forward strand.
CATGCCTTCTACTTGATACGCTGGCGTGCTGTAAAAAGGTCGAGATTCTAAATACCCACCCGCAAATAAAGTTGTTGGTGCGTTTTTATATAACTGCGCAAATTTGTATCTGCTCAACTCGCTGTTTGTATATTCAAATTCATGTCCGAGCCAGTAACTTCCGACACTCATATCAATTTGTTCAATATGCTCGAATTGGATGGTTGGGAATAACTCTCGTAGATTGCAATTGTTTGTGGAACAAAACGCTTTGAAACTGCTCAAATTCTGATGCGCATCAAAACCACAAGCTTTTCTAAAATGGCACGTGGCTAAATCAGGATGAATTGCATGCCATTTTTTCAATACATCCCAAGCAGGTTGTTCACTGATTTGGTGGTATTCATTTTCAGGTTCAGAAATTTTATTCATCGCCGATTTTGTAACGGTGATAGTCAGTCGCATACTTATGAGGGTATGCAGCACTGAAAGTTCCTCTTCAAGTAAAGGAAACTCGTTGTGATACCCCCTTATAACTTCAACGGCTGCTGCAAGAGGGTCCTCCTGATGCATCATTGCATAGGATATGGTGATTGCAAGATCGTTTATGGTTTGTGTTTGTACCGCATCGCCAAAATCAATGATTGATGTTACGCAAGGGTGAATCAATTCGTTATCAACGACAATATTATTGTCGTTTACATCGTTGTGGACGATGCTTTTTCTCAACAAAGTGTATGTGGATTGCATTTGCTCAAATGCATGCAAGAGCGATGAGAGTAGTGCTTTCCTCTCGCCATTGAACATCTGTAATTTTTCTTTGCACCAAAGTGCATTTGAAATATCCCATTCAAGATATCTGTCTGCAAAAGGATGTTTGAAATCGTGAAGTGCTGCAGTGAGTTGGCCTGCTTTTTCTCCTAAACTAAACAGTAAAGAGGTTGTAATTGGATTCACGCAAGACCAGAGTCTTCCCTCAACCCAAGGTAAGAGGCGAACATAGCGTATGTCACCCTTCTCATTTGTCAATTCAGCAACAGAGTTGGTTTTTGAAATATGCTGCAACAGACAAGATTGGAATTCAACAAACTCTGGTACTTCATTTGGTCTGCTCACTTTCAGTAGATAGTTTTTACTAGAGGTTTCAATTCTGAAATTAAAATCCATCTCGCCATCAAGTGCAATTGCTCTGCCAGTAAGATTGAACAAATTCTTAGCGATTTGTTCAGCTTCACTGGTGCTTGTCTTCATGTCAGAATAATGTAACGGCATGGTCTTGCATGCAATAATACCAATAATGGCAGTACAATAAACTATCCGCTGGTTAGTTTATTCATCCTAGCCCGTTTCAAAATCGACATAAACGGAACGGCTAGTGCTATCGCAGCAGCAATGAGAATTCCACCAACGAGCCAATCGTGGAACAACAATTTGCCGGTTCCAAGTAAAATGCAAAGCAACAATGCCATGACGATGACCCACTCATAAAGTCCGGCGGTCAGTTCAGCTGGAACTTTTGAAATAGCGTTCCAGCCAGCGCCGCCAATTTGCATTTTGTTGTGGAACGCAATGGCGACTTCGTTTGGTTGTTTCGAAGTGAAAAGTGCAACAGGAATCCATAAGCATGGAACGCCAAAAGTCATGACAAGGACGCGTAGACCAAAGAGATCTTTTTCAGAGTCCTGAAGAAAAATGAGGACGAGGGTTCCGAGCAGAATTGTCGCTAATAGCGACACCAATTCAGTTCGTGCGTTGACTCGCCACCAGAACCAACGGGCAATCATGACAGTGCCAATGCCTGCAAAGAAGACTCCGATAAATTTAAAAGCGCTAAGAATGTCTGGGATTAACGTTGTTGCAACAATCGCTGCAGCCATAATGAAAATCATGACAAGCCTAGCTACCCAAACATAATGGTTTGGCGAGGCTTTTGGTTTGATGTACGGTTCGTAGACATCGTTGACGAGATACGAAGCACCCCAGTTGAGGTGCGTATCAATTGTGCTCATAAACGCAGCGAGCATTGCTGCAACCATGATGCCCTTTAGCCCTGTTGGCAAGAAGTGGTCGATCATCAAGGGGAAGACGTGTTCTGGATCCTCTACGGTGGGGAAGTAAATCATAGACAACAAGCCAACAACAATCCACGGCCACGGGCGCATGACGTAATGCAAGAACGCGTACCAAAGAAATGCGAGTTTTGCATCGCGTTCGCTTTTTGTAGCAAGCAATCGCTGTACGGAATATCCTTTGCCAGGCGCAGAAGCCCACCAAAGTACCATTACATACACAACAAATGTGAACAGTGGCCAACTGATTTCGTCGTACCGTGGAAAGAACTGCAAGAGTTCTGGGTTGAAGTCAGTAGAAGCCGTGAGTTTTGCCATCATGCCTTCGCCACTTGAAGCATCGATATACGCAATAACTGCAAGCCCGATTGAGCCAATCATCGCGAGTGAAAATTGCACAATGTCGGTGTAGACAACGCCGTACAAACCAGACATTGCGGAATACAAAAGTCCAACTAAACCAAGGACAAGCAAGACGAGCCAAGTGTGCTCTGGGTCGATGCCAAGGAGGACCGTAGTGATTTTGACCATGGCAAGCGTTACCGCAGCCATGACAACGCAGTTTACGAATATACCTTGGAAGAACGATTTAAAAATACGTAGGAGTTTCGTGATGGGACCAGACCCATAGCGAAGTTGAACAAATTCGACATCGGTGATGACTTCGCTTCTTCTCCATAACCGTGCAAAAATAGTTGCCGTTGCAACTTGTCCGATGAGCACGCTCCACCAAAACCAGTTGGCTGAAATGCCATCTGTTCTGCTCATCGCCGAAACGAAGACGGGCGTATCAGCAGCAAATGTCGTTGCAACGATAGATGTTCCCGCGACAAACCAACCGAGGGATCGGCCGGCGACGAAGAAATCAGTAGTTCCTTTGCTTGCTTTTTTTGTAAACCACGCCCCGATACCAATAGCTGAGGCGACGTAGAGTCCAACAATCGTCCAATCAATCCATGTCATTGCATGGCATCATACCCAGAGTCTCAAGCTCTGTTGTACACTGAGTAGTGAAATGGCAACGAACGTACAATGTATTGTGTTTCTTTTGTGCAAATAGAATGAGTGATGAGAAAGAAAACATCTCACGTCGAGGACTGCTGCGCGGCGATTGGATAAAGCAAATTCGCGAGCGAGGCGCAGAGGAAATTGCAAACGAACAAGAACCTAATTTTGTTTTAAAAAAACCCTCAGGGCAAACGCCAAGAAATAGAGGGTTTATCCAGCGACCTCCCCATGCTGTACCTGAATCGGAATTTGTTGTTGGTTGTACGAAGTGTGATGCATGCCTTGAGGCTTGCCCGCCTCATGCCATTTTTAGAACTCCCGAAAGCGAGGGGATTATGGCGGGTCTTCCGATTATTGATGCGGATACCCAACCCTGTTTGATGTGCGATGACATGCCTTGCGTGCCCGTTTGTGAAGCGGGTGTACTTCGATTTGATGCACCTGTTGCGATGGGTGTTGCTAAGATTGACTCGATTGCGTGTCTCGCGTTTCGTGGAACTATTTGTACAGTCTGCGTTGAGCGATGTCCAGTTGAAGACGCCATTACGATGGAAGCGGGCAGACCAATGATTAATTCTGATATATGTACAGGGTGCGGAGTGTGTTTGTATGTGTGTCCTGCGCCAGGGAACGCTATTCACCTTCTACCAAATAAATAAATTGGCTCTGAGTCAAATTATTTGGCGGGATTACTAGGGTAAAAAAAGTGGCTTTGTTACACCATGGCACTGCGTACAATTTCTACGTTCTGGGTGATCTGTTTGCAAGCCAGCATATCCTTGGGGACCATGGCATGCAAGGCAGTTCGTCCGCATGAAAATAGTATGAGGCATTACAGGAGGCGCACCCTCGTACGAACGAGAACCGCTGAGTAGTGGTTGCAATCCAACAAAATAATTCTTCGTTTCCTCACCAACAGTAAAAAGTTCGCTTGTTTCTTCGACATGGCATTGCTCGCAATTTGCGAGATAGGGATGCGGCATTGGTCTTGCTATTCGATTGCCGAGTTTGAAACGCTGCCCATGGCAATCAAGACAATTTTTTGTTTTGGCAAAAGAAGCGGGGTGCTTCATGGTTGGTGGCGCTCCGTCATACGCACGGTTTAGCATTCGATCTTCTAGAGTTTCTTCGCGAATACCTTCAAGTTCTTTGTTATTTTTGCGTGCTAATTCCTGCACGTCATGCGGTGTCATGAGCCATCTTTGTAAACTCATGTCGTTGTTTATACAAAGAGGGACTTGTGATTGGCTTACGCTGTATCCAGCGGCGAGTGATCCGATGCCAAACAAGAGTAACAGTTTATGGACATAGTTCATTGTGCACCACCTTACGCTTTGACTACACGTGCAGAGCACTTTTTGTAGTCAGGTTGTTTTGATATTGGACACGTTGCATCAAGCGTGAGTTCATTAACAAGTTTTGTTTCGTCGAAAAAGGGAATAAAAATGGATCCTTTTGGCGGTTCGCCACGACCTCCTACCCAAACTGGCAATTTCATGTCGCCTCGCCTTGTGCTGATTGACACAGTGTCGCCACTGCGCACACCGAGAGTCATAGCATCTATGCGATTTAGTTCAACGTACGCTTTGGGCATTGCTCGATGAAGTTGCGATATGCGTTTTGTCATCGTTCCAGTATGCCAATGCTCTAGCACTCTCCCCGTGCAAAGCCACATCGGATATTCGCTATCAGGCATTTCTGGCGGATCAACATAGGGTTGTGACCAAATTTGTGCACGGCCATCTTTTGTCGTGGAGTGATAGAACTCGATATCTTTCCCTTTTGCAACAAACGGGTCGTCGAATTCTGAAAATCTGAATCGCGTTTCGCGCCATGAACCGTCTGGTTGTTCCACAACAGGCCATCGCAATCCTCTTGCTTTGACAAGTTCATCGTAGGGTGCGACATTTTTATGTTTCGCATGTGTAAACGGGCGGTATTCTTCATAGAAGAAACGATCCACATTTATGTCGTAGAATCGTTCCCACTCCCATGCTGGAAATTCTTTGCCGGTATCGTCGAGTACGGTGAACAAGAAATTTCCATTTTTGTCTGTCATCCCATTGAAATCACGGTTGTGTAATTCCTTTGCAACGGCAACGACTTGCCAGACGTCATCTCGAGCATCGCCAGGAGGGTCAACTTGTTTGAACCATTGTTGCGTTCGACGTTCGGAGTTTCCGAAGACGCCATTTTTTTCGACCCACATTGATGATGGAAGTACGAGGTCAGCGAGTTTTGTCGTCGCAGTTGGATACACATCCGAAACAATGAGGAATTTGTCTTTTAAACCATCCTTAGCATTAAAAAGTTTGTGAAGGTTAGGAAG
>JACNLR010000127.1 GCA_014381385.1 Planctomycetota bacterium
AGACAGTGTGTGCCCGGTGTAAGAAGTCCTGTGTCCGTGAGTTCGTCCGCCAGTTGCGTTATGTTTTCTTAATAATCTTGCTGCGTTGCTGTTTCTTGAGGGCTCTGTACTGCCCGCGTTGTAAACAAACTCGAAGCTTCCCGCAAATCAGCAATTCCACCATATTTGTCGCCTACATCCGTGAGTCGAAGTTTTCCACGCAACGCAAGCATGAGTGCTAGGTCGCGTGGTCTTCGGACATGTTTAGATTCGAGTGTTACGAGTGATCTTGCGATATTGATGCCTTCGTTTAGACCTTGCATAGCCTCTTTTGGAGAACTCACCCGAGCGAGGGAATAATTTGAAATTGCAATGTTACGTTGCCAGCGAGAGGTTTTATCTGGCACGAGTTCCAATAATGTTTTAGCGTGTTCAAGCGATTTTGCGAAGGCATCCCTCGCGCCTTTTTCATCGCCAAGAGCAAGCAATACATTTCCAAGTCCAAGTTGGGAAGATTGTTGAACATCTATGCCCTTCCAGTCATTGCTCGTTTTGTAGTATCGCTTTCCTGCAGTATCGCGAGATAGATACACTTTTGCAGCTTCTTCATGAAACGCTGTTATGTTTGCCATATTTTCGGCTTGTGACGCTCTTGCCATTTGCAACTCTGCAACGTACTTCAGTCGATCTAGAATAATTCTTGAAACGGAAGTTTTATGTTTTTTCTCTGCACCAATCAAATCGATACTATCAAGAACTTCCTCTGCTTTTGCAAGAGATGTTTCCGCGTCATCCAAATCCCCAAATCCAACGCCCGAAATACTCATGTGGGACCGAGCTGAGCGCATAAGGAGAATCGCAAGTTCAACTTGTTCCATTGTTGTTAGTTCTTGGCCATGCTGAATCGCATTCAAATTTTTGCCAGCTAATCCCAGAAGCGCACGCTGTGCATCGGCTGAATCGCCAAGGTCTTGGACGACCTCTTTAACACCGTTCAAGAGCGAGACGACCGATTCTTGTAGTACTTCATTTCGTATTTCTACTTGCGCATGCTGAATTCTGGCTTCATTCCAACCCATTGTTGAAACGGTGCCACCAATTACAATGGAAAGGAAAACTGCAAGCGTTGCAACTGCTGCAACGCGGTGCTTACTTGAAAATTTCCCTACGCGATAAAGCAGACTTGGCGGTCTCGCTTCGATCGGATCGTGTTCCAAATATCTACGAATATCGTTTGCTAAATCTTCAGCGCTTCCATATCGACGATTACGATTTTTCTCAAGCGCCTTTAGGGTAATCGTTTCTATATCACCTCGCAAAGTCCTGTGAACTGTTGATGGATTCGTTGGAGGATCTTCTTGAATAACACGAATTGCTTCGCTGAGTGCTTTTTGCCGAATGTTATACGGAAGCGTTCCACAAAGCATTTCGTATAACACAACACCAAGTGCATACACATCACTGCGTATATCTAAATCGTCATCTGCAGCATCCACTTGCTCGGGAGACATATATTGCAATGTTCCAATCAATCGCCCTACATTTGTTTGCTCCGTAATACATTGGACGCTGCGATCGGTTGGTCTTGCAACACCAAAGTCAATGACTTTGGGCTGACCATCTTTGCGAATAAGAATGTTATCTGGTTTTAAGTCCCGATGAATGATGCCTTTTTGGTGGCTATGGTGTACTGCGTCACAAATACGCCTAAAAAGGATGAGCCGTTCCTTTGTACTGAGTTCATGCTTACGAATATAGCCGCTGAGTGGACCACCGTTGACATACTCCATTGCGATAAAGAGTCGTTCTGCACCGTCGGCATCTGTCCATGAACCAGATTCGTAAATTTGTGCAATCCCAGGATGCGTCAATCGGGCAAGCGCGGACGCTTCGTATTCGAATCTTCTTTTTGATGTCTCGGTAACGCCGTCAGCCTTGATGACCTTTATTGCAACTCGCCGCTTAGGTGATTTTTGCACAGCTTCATAGGTGATACCCATACCCCCTTCTCCAAGCAAACGAACCACTTTATAATCACCAATCTGTTTCGGGTGCGAGCGCGGTGCTGCTGGCGTACCTTTTTTCGGAGCTCCTGCCTTAGAATCGATCGTTGGAAGATCGCTCCAATCCTCGATCAAATCGTCACTTTGGGAATTATGATTCTCAAGGAGCGAATCGAGTTCAGCCCGTAGAACAGCATCATCTCCACATTGTTTTACTAGAAATGCTTCTCGTTCGTTAGCGGGCAGCGCTACCGCTTCACTAAAAATCTTTTGTACTTTCTTGTGTTCAGTCATTTCGTGTATCTACCATCGTGCATTTCGTATTTCTATTTTGCTTCGATACATTGCGCACTATCTAATATAGAGAGACATGCGATTTTTACACTCGATAAAATGGGATAATTCGCTTCAAATTGCAATCCACCCGTTATTTATTCAAAAACAGCCGCTCATTGCCGCTAGAACATACAAATGCAATCAATACTACGGGGAAACAGTCCTTTTTATATTCCCAGAATGGATGAAAAAAGTGCTATTTCACGGTACAATAGTCCTTTTATCCGACAATCCGGATATATGGATGAATGTAAATACGCAACGGCAATTACAGGAGATGCCCCGTGACCACCGAAACACCAACAATGACAACTTTCCTTAACACCACACTAGATCTCTTTGCCCCTTGCGAATTCAAGGTAGCAGACCTCTCGCCCGAAACCGTGGCTTATGGACGTAAAGAAATCGAAATTGCTGAATACGAAATGCCTGGCTTAATGGCACTTCGAGAACAATATGGCGAATCTAAACCATTGACTGGTGCGCGAATCACTGGCTCGTTGCACATGACGATTCAAACTGCCGTGCTGATTGAAACACTTGTTGCCCTTGGCGCACAAGTCCGTTGGGCGAGTTGCAACATCTTCTCCACCCAAAACCACGCGGCTGCCGCTGTTGCCGTTGGTCCAAATGGGACTCCTGACAATCCACAAGGCATTCCTGTCTTCGCATGGAAAGGCGAAACCCTTGAAGAATATTGGTGGTGCACCTTCCAAGCACTGCACTGGGGCGAAGGCAAGACTCCAAACCTTATTCTTGACGATGGCGGCGACGCAACCCTTGTTGTACACAAAGGTGTTGAATACAACAAATCCGGTACAGTTCCAAGCAACGACAATGCCGGTAGCGACGACGAACGAATCATTCTTGACTTGCTTGCCGATGTGCAAGCATGGAATGACAAGTTCTGGGAGCAATATGCTGTTGAAATTAACGGCGTAAGTGAAGAAACAACAACTGGCATTCACCGCATGTACCAAATGGCGAACAACAACACGTTGCTATTCCCAGTCATCAACGTGAATGACTCGGTTACAAAAAGTAAATTTGACAATCTGTATGGCTGTCGCCACTCATGCGTTGACGGCATCATGCGAGCAACAGATGTCATGCTCGCAGGCAAAGTTGCTCTTGTCGCTGGCTACGGCGACGTTGGCAAGGGTTGCTGCCAAGCACTCAAGGGACAAGGCTGCCGCGTGATGGTGAGTGAAATCGATCCAATCTGCGCATTGCAAGCAGCAATGGAGGGCTACGAAGTTGTTCGTATGGACGACGTTGTCAGCGAAATCGATGTCTTTGTCACCACAACTGGCAACTTTAATGTAATTACTGCTAGCCATATGTCCAAGATGAAGCACAACGCAATTGTTGGCAACATTGGTCACTTCGATAATGAAATTGATATGGCAGGTTTAGAAAAACTAGATGGCATTGAAAAAATTACAATCAAGCCACAAGTAGATGAGTGGAAGTTTGCCGACGGACACTCCATCATCGTGCTAGCCGAAGGTCGACTTCTTAACCTTGGTTGCGCAACCGGCCATCCAAGTTTCGTGATGAGTAACTCCTTTACAAACCAAGTGCTTGCCCAAATGGAGTTGCATACAAACTATGGTAACTACGAGCATAAGGTCTATACGCTTTCCAAGAAACTCGATGAAATGGTGGCGCGGTTACACCTTGACCAACTCGGCGTGAAGTTGACCGAACTTACACCTGAGCAAGCGGCGTATATCGATGTTCCTGTTGAAGGTCCATACAAAGCAGACCATTACCGGTATTGATTCGACAACACACGTTCACATACAGGGCATGGTGTTTGGCACCATGCCCTTTTTGGTGTCTGACACTGATTACGTGTATAATTCGCCTTTCCAATGAGCGACCGACTCACCCATGAATGCGGCCTTGCCTTTGTACGGCTCAGAAAGCCCCTGCACTACTATCAAGAGCAGTACGGTGACGCTGCATGGGGACTTAGAAAAACATATTTGCTCATGCAAAAACAATATAACCGTGGGCAAGATGGCGCTGGACTCGCCGTCGTTAAATTCAACATGCCTGCAGGTGATCCTTTTCTTCTTCGAGTTCGGTCTGACAAACACAACGCGATTGAACGCATCTTCGATGTAATCACAGAAGACACTGAACGATTGCGTGAATCGATTTCAGCAGAAACTGAAATGGACGCAAAACGCACTTGTCGATTCCTCGGTGAGGCGTATCTTGGGCACTTACGATACGGCACTCACGCTGGAAATTCCATGGCAATGTGCCATCCGTTTATTCGAAAAAGCAATATCGCAAGTCGGAATATTGCACTCGCTGGCAACTTTAACATGACCAACTCGAGCGAACTTTTCGAGCGTCTCGTTGAGTATGGCCTGAACCCAGTCGGCGACAACGACACCCAAGTCATCCTAGAAAAGATCAGCCACTTCCTCAACAATGAACACGAACGACTCATCAAGAAACACAAAGACCTTGAAGGTCGCGACCTTGCAATTACCGTTTCCAATGAACTTGACCTTGGGCGCATGCTCAAAAAAGCAGCGCAATACTGGGACGGGGGATACGTATTTGCATCGCTCGTTGGAAACGGCGACGCGTTTATCTGTCGTGACCCTGCTGGGATTCGCCCAGCGTTTATCTATATAAACGACGACATCGTAGCATGCGCTTCTGAACGTGGGGCACTTGCAAATGTGTTTAATGTCGACCCAGACGAAATCGAACAAGTTGCACCCGGGCACGTTGTTGTTATAAAACACGATGGTGAAATTCATGATTTTGAATTCACCACACCTCTTGAACAGCGGCAATGTTCCTTTGAACGAATTTATTTCAGTCGTGGCAACGATCCACTCATTTACAACCAACGGAAACGACTTGGCGCGAACCTTGCCCCACGAATCATGCAAGTACTCGGCGACGACATCGATAGATCGTTTTTTAGTTATATTCCAAACACTGCTGAAACTTGTTTTCTCGGGTTGCTCGAAGCTGTCGGCGGAGCAATACGCTCTCTAGAGGCAGATATCATTTGGGACAAAATCCAAGATGGCTCCGTAACAAGGGCAGACCTTACAAAACTAAACCATACACGTGTGCAAGCAGAACTTATCGCTCACAAGGATCAACGACTGCGTACTTTTATTACACACGACGCTGCGCGGCGTGATTTAGTCTCACACATTTACGACATTACTCGTGGATTGATTGCAAAAGATGACACACTCGTTGTGGTGGACGATTCGATCGTGCGTGGGACAACGTTGCGGGAATCAATCATTACAAGTTTGTCGCAACTGAACCCAAAAAGGATTGTCATCGTCAGTTCTGCACCACCGATTATGTACCCAGACTGTTACGGAATTGACATGAGCCAAATCGGAAAATTTATTGCGTTTGAAGCGGCTGTTTCGTTAACAAAAGACGCAGGCAATGAAGCGATTTTTGATGAGATTGCAGAGCGATGCAAAGAACAACTCGAACTACCAGTGCCTCAAATGCAAAACCAAGTCAAGGCGCTCTACGAGCAATTCTCACTCAAAGAAATCTCATGTAAAATTGCTGAACTTGTTCGGCCAGAAGCCATCGAGTGGAACGGCCGGCTCGACGTCATCTACCAAGATGTCGATGGCCTGCGGGCTGCAATGCCTGAATACACAGGCGATTGGTACTTCACAGGCAATTATCCAACCTCCGGTGGCAACGCTGTCGTCAACCGCGCCTTCTTGAATTGGCACACTGGCGACGACTCCAAACGCGCCTATTAATCAAGGTCTTCTCCATCAATGACGCTTGTAAACCCAAGTTTTTCACGCATCGATTCGATCATGATGTAGAAAATTGGAACGAAAACCAAACTTAAGAACGTTGCTGCAATCATTCCACCAAAGACCGTGGTGCCGATTGAATGGCGACTGTTCTCCCCCGCACCCGTTGCAATAACAAGTGGAACTACGCCCAAAATAAATGCAAGTGCAGTCATCAGAATTGGACGAAGCCGTAACTTTGCCGCATTCATGGCTGATTCAACAATCCCCATGCCGGACTCACGGTTTTTCTTTGCAAACTCAACAATAAGAATTGCGTTCTTTGACGCAAGGCCAATTAAAAGTATCAGGCCAATTTGTCCATAAATATCGAGGTCTAAACTTCGCACTTTTAAAGCAAGCACTGCACCAAGAATAGCCAGTGGCGCAGTGAGCAAAATCATAAATGGAATTGTCCAACTCTCATACTGTGCTGAAAGGAACAAGAAAACGACGAGTATGGCTAACCCAAAAATGATTGGGATTGCTTTTATTGCAGCAATTTGTTGATACACGATGTCCGTCCAAAGAAAATCGTACCCTTGTGGCAAGTTCTTTACTTCGTTCCATATCGCCTTGATGCTGTCTCCAGAACTGTATCCTGATGAAGACATTCCAATTATTTGCGCCGAAGTATACATATTGTAATGCGATAAATTATCACTACCAAGCACCGCTTTTACTTCAACCACTTCCGACAATGGAATCGATTCGCCAAGCATATTCATCACTTCAAGATTTCCAATATCTTGAGGTGTTCTTCGATTTTCGCCTTCTGCCTGAACAATAACTTGGTAGACCTTGCCGTATTTATTAAAGTCGTTCACGTACACAGATGCCAAGTTGTATTGCAACACATCAAACAACGTGGACAAATCAACGTTGAGCATCTTTGCTTTTGTTCTGTCAATAGCAAGGTGGTACATCGGTGTTTCACTTGAGAAAGATGACATTGCAAACCCAATCTCGTCTAGACCATCTATTCGTGCAACAAAATCATCTGTCACCTTTCCAAGTGCCTGTGCTCCTTGCGAATTTAAGTCGCGAATTTGGAAGGCAAAACCACCGGTTGAGCCAAGAC
>JACNLR010000045.1 GCA_014381385.1 Planctomycetota bacterium
CCCTCATGCTTGACTCTACCGATGCAAAAGCTATTGAGGCTGGTCTTAAACGAGCGGGTGGCCGATGCATTGTGAATTCGATTAATCTTGAAGATGGCGAACAACGCCTTGATGACATCTGCCCACTCCTAAAGAAATTTGGAGCATCAGCAGTTGCGCTTACTATCGACGAGGTAGGAATGGCAAAAACTGCCGACCGAAAAGTTGAAGTTGCCAAGAGGCTCCACGACCTCTATACAAAAAAATGGTGTTTGCAATCGAGTGACATGATGATTGATGTGTTGACTTTTACGATTGCAACCGGCATGGAGGCTGACCGAAAACTTGCAGTAGAAACGCTCGATGCTATTGCAACCATTTCGAAAGAATTACCAGAGTGTGGTCTTCTTCTTGGCGTTTCAAATGTGAGTTTTGGTTTGAAGCCGGCGGCTAGAAAAGTCCTAAACTCTGTTTTTCTCCATGAAGCAATTGCTCGTGGATTGACAGCGGCAATTGTGCACGCGTCAAAAATTTTACCTAAGCATAGAGTTTCAGAAGAACATTGGAATGCTGCACTAGATCTTATCTACGATAACCGCAGGGATGATTTTGATCCCTTGCTCCATTTTTTATCTCTGTTTGAGGTGGAAGTTGTTGAAGTGGCGGAGGATGTTACGATTTTGCCACTCAATGAACAACTTCAAAAATGTATTCTTGATGGGAAAAAAGAAGGACTTGAAGAAGTACTCGAAATGGCTCTGGCAAAATGGTCTGCTCTTGAAATCATCAACGATCATTTACTCGCTGGCATGAAAACGGTAGGTGAATTGTTCGGCTCGGGACAAATGCAGTTGCCGTTCGTTTTGCAATCAGCTGAAGTTATGAAAAAAGCAGTGGCGTGTTTAGAGCCGCACATGGAAAAAGGCGAAGCGGTTGACAAGGGGCGCATTGTTCTTGCTACGGTCGCAGGTGACGTGCACGATATTGGCAAAAACTTAGTGGACATTATCTTGTCAAACAATGGGTATTCCGTCTTTAATATTGGAATACGACAATCTATCGATGAGATTATGGAGGCATCGAGAAAAAACAAAGCCGACGCAATTGGGATGTCTGGTTTACTTGTTAAATCAGTTGGTGTTATGGAGCAAAATCTTCATGCGCTTAACAAAAAAGCAATTGATATTCCAGTCATGTTGGGTGGCGCAGCACTCACTCGGCACTGGGCAGAATCACATCTTCGGTCTATTTATAAAGGCCCGCTTTATTACGGGCGCGATGCATTTGAAGCACTAGAAGTGTGCGATAAATTAGTTACCGGAAACCTTGCTGCAATTGACTCACAAATACAAGAGCGATTAACCAAGCGAGCAGAGGTCGAAGCGAAAGTGCAAGCAGGGCGAAAGGAAAGGGTGGACAGAAAAGGAGATTCTCAGGGCATCCAAGTAGAGAGTGTGGCAATCCCGAGTGCTCCGTTTTTTGGCTCCAAAATTGAAACAAATATTGATTTAGATGCACTCTATCCCTTCATCAATAAAACAGCACTGTTTCGTGGGCAGTGGGGGTTTAGGAAGGGCGCGCTTAGCCGCGAAGCGTTTGATGACCTTGTTGTTGAAACTGTTGAACCAATTTTTGAGCGGTTGAAGTTGAGTTGCAAAGAGGAAAATGTGTTAAGGCCAAAGGTAGTCTATGGTTGGTGGCCATGCAACAGCGATCGTGATGACGTTGTCATTTTTGATTGCGAAGACCACGACAAGGAAATCGCAAGGTATGCATTCCCAAGGCAATCAAAAAGAGCACGCCGATGCTTAAGTGATTTTTTCAAGCCAATTACCAGCGGCGAAAAAGATGTCATCGGGATGTCTTGCGTGACTGTGGGTGCTGAAGTAAGTAAACGAACTCGTGATTTGTTTGAACAAGACGAATACACCGAATATTTATACTTGCACGGAATCGGAGTGGAATGCGCGGAGGCGCTTGCTGAATATTGGCATAAAAAGATGCGAGGCGAACTTGGTATTGATGGGGACGACAAGTCAACGCCAAAAGAATTGTTTGCGCAAGGGTACCGAGGAAGTCGCTACAGTTTTGGATATCCCGCTTGTCCCGAAATGGAAAAGCAAGAAATTCTATTCAAACTTCTAGAGCCAGAGCGAATAGGTTGTACTTTGACTGAATCTTGGGAAATAGTCCCCGAGCAGTCAACGAGTGCCATTATCGTGCACCACCCACAAGCAAAATATTTTTCCGCCAAATAACTCCTCTGAGACTTTAATTTGCTAATGCAAAAAAAGTGCTCTGAGGCGCTGCAAAAAGTCTCAGAGGCGATTTTTAGCCTTTAAAAAGTCTCAGAGGAGAAATAAGCATTGCGACTGGGGCTTCGCTCTCAACGTGAGAGTCAATTATGTAAATGAGTGTCCTTTCGATTATTTACACTAATTGGCATGGGTAATTTTCAGGTCTTCAATCCTTGGATTTTCGTGGGTTTTGAGTAATTATTCTGCCATACTGTAACAATGAGGAAAAATTTACTTCTAAAGTGTGTTCTGTCTGGTTTGAGTTGTTTGCTGATTTTTGGGCACATGGCAGCGCACGCTCCAAAAGAGAAAGGCACCCCATCAGCGCCCAACATTATTTTTATCGTTCTTGATGACACAGGCATCGATCAGTGGGCGAATTTTGGTTGGACAATGGATTTAATTGAACGAGCACCGGTAACTCCTGTCCTCAATGCAATTACAAACGCTGGAGTCAAGTTTACAAATTGCTGGGCAATGCCAGAATGTTCACCAAGCCGAACGGGTATGTTTACAGGGCGATTACCTCTGCGAACTGGAGTTGTTGCTGCAATAACGAATGCGCATCTACCAGTTTCGATGGCGAACATAACTGAAGTAATGGCACCCGAAGTGCTTAAAAAGGCGGGGTATTCGTGTGGTTTTACTGGCAAATGGCATTCGGGCGAAACACCTTATGAAGAACAACAGCCAACAGAAATGGGTTGGGATTGGTATGAAGGTAACTGGCTGGGTTTCGTTCCAGGTATTGATACGACAGCGGGTCAACAGTTACAAGACTTTGACCCACCCGAGGAAGATTACCTCCATGGGTGGTTGCCATGTGGCACACCTCTTGGAGCAAACGAAGAAACCAACCGTGGACCTTGTTGCATCGATGAATCAAATTGTGTTGAAAATGTTTGGGGTATTGATTGTCTTGAGATGGGTGGCGTGCCACTAGTCACCCTCGTCAAAGATACAGAGGGAAATTATTTTCCTATCTTCCAACCCGATTGCAGCGCTGGTTGCGATACGATTGTCTTCACGCAAGATAAAGATGGGAACACAGCCCGAAATGGCTACTGGGTTTGGGGTCGTCAATGGGCGGATGCAAAAACTGGCGAGCACGGATTAGTTGATTTTTATCATGGAAGCATGTTGTACACAACAACCGACAGCGCAATTTCGTGGCTCGACAGAATTGACCCATTAGATTCTCCCTCGAACGAACCTTGGATGCTCGCGTTGCAATACAACACGGCGCATGATCCGATTATGCCAAACTCACCCGAAATGGTTGAACGAATGGAAGCGGATGGCGTGGATACTTCAATCTTGGACTGCGGCGGGTATGGAGGCATCAAAGTTGTCTTCCCTTACATGATTGAAGAAGCAGACAAAGAGATAGGACGTCTACTCTACCAAAGGGGTCTTGGAGAATACGATGCGAAGGGGAATTTTATTCTTGGTGATCTTGAAAAAGCAAACACAATTATTGCTTGGATGGGCGACAACGGAACGTTTTATACATCTGCAAGATTGCCTTTTAATCCTTTGCTTTCGAAAGCGACAGTCTATCAAACGGGTGTTTGGGTTCCACTTGCCGTTGCTGGCGTTGGTGTAACACAAGGCGAGACCGACCATCCAGTGAATGCTGTTGATGTTTTTGCTATGTTTGCAGACGTAGCAGGCGTGCCTCTTGATACGGTAGTACCTGAATCGCATATTCTTGACTCGGTTTCGATTGTCCCTTATCTAGCGGATCCAAACACTGCATCGCTTAGAGAATTTAATTACGCCCAAAGTGGATCTGGGATTTTTAATCCTTTTGATATGCCTCAAGCTTGCATTATTATGATTGGCGATAGCGGGATTTGTGATGATGTGCACTTTAACGGTGCAGGTATTTGCGAATCCAATGGAGGTACATGGTACGGAGTTGCTGCTAGTGACCCAGAGTTTCCCTATTTGTGTTGTGACTATATGGTAAACGAAGATGAAAATGTGCAGCCAGGTCCGCTTGCGCAGTATGCAATTTCGATGCCGGACGATACGCCCGGTTTCCGCATGTGGAAACTTATCACAACACAAGAAACACCTTGTGTGGAAGCCCTTGATACTTTTACATGTTTAGATAGCGTTGAGTTCTACCGACTTCCTAACTATATCGCACCTCATTTTGCAGCGCTCGATAATCCGAATGGAGCGCACAGCATTACACTTCCAGAAGACCCGAATAATTTGGCAACAACTTTAAGTGATGTGGAATACGAAGCATTTATGGCACTTGCATGTGAGTTAAAATCGCAATGGGCATCTGCAGACAGTTGCCAAGCAGACGGAAACATTGATGGCAAGGTAAATCTTACTGACTTGTTAGCTGTTGTTTCCGATTGGAACGGTAACGACGAGGTGCTTTCGTTTTACGATCTCACTGGCGCCAATGGCAAACCAGATGGCATGGTAAACATCAACGATTTGCTGTTAGTTATAGATATGTGGTCTGGTGAGGAAAATTGCTCCCCAGATGAAATCTATCCCGGTACTGACTGTTTGATTAAGTATGCAATTGATTGTCCCTGATACGAGTGCCATTATCGTGCACCACCCACAAGCAAAATATTTTTCCGCCAAATAACTCCTCTGAGGAATTACATGTGGTTAATAGCTATAGTGTCAGAATGGATAAGTTTTTTTTAAACCTAACTAGGGCGCAAAAAGCGTGGCTCGCACTTGTTTTGATTCTTCCCGTTCCGCTTATCGGCGTTACGTCTTCGCTCTATTTTTCGCCTATTCAAAACGACTTTTCGAACAAAATTGAAATCGGGAAAGTCATCTGGGCTTTTGCAAAAATATGGTTACTACTCTTGCCTGTCGCATGGCTTTTGTTCGTCGACAAAGGAAAACTCAGTTGGTCGCCCACAAGCAAAAAGGGTGTGGTTGCAGGGTTACTCTGGTCAATTCCTGTATCAGTGGTGATACTTGGAGCGTACTGGGTTGTCAAAGGCGGTTCGTTCATCGACCCAGAAGCAACGGAAACAATTGAAGCACTTGGCATTGCAACTCCGGCAAAGTTTTTAATTTTCGCTTCTGCGATGTCACTCGGTAACTCACTCATGGAAGAGTACGTATGGCGCTGGTTTGTGTTTAGTAAATTCAAAGTGCTTGTCGGCGTGTGGCCAGCGATTTTTCTCAGTGCATTCTTTTTTACAGTGCACCATGTTGTTATTCTCTGGAATGTTGGTTCTCTCTGGTTAGTGCTTGGCGGGTCTATAGCCCTTCTAACTGGTGGAATCATTTGGGGATATCTCTACAATAAATACAATTCGATTTGGCCCGGATGGATTTGCCACGTCGCCGCAGACACCGCTATTATGTGGGTTACATGGCAGATATTAACGAGGAATTAATCAGATGAAACACGTACTTTTACTTATGGCAACAGGCTTGCTTTCGCATGCTCTTTTTGCAACGCCAGTTGCTCAAGAAAAAACATCGTGTTCTACTTTGGACACTATTCCAAATGTTGTAACAAACGACATCAAGGCAGGTATTGAAAAACATATCGAGGATTTGGCTGATGCAAATGGTGGGTTTTTCCCAATCACTTTTGACGGCAAAGAAATGAAATTGAAACTCGTTCGAGTACACATGGAATACCTTGCGAATCTTGGACCTCGGAGGCACTTCGCGTGCGTAGATCTTGCAAGCGAAGAAGGGAACGTCTACGACGTAGATTTTTTCTTGTCCGGTGACCCTGGAAACATGACTGTTACTGAAACGACTGTACATAAACTCAACGGTCGTCCGTTTTATCTTTGGCGCGAGCAAGAAGATGGTGTTTGGATTCATGTGGACGCCGACGAGGCCTCACGCGAACTACTCGGGGTGAAAGAAGGCACAGACCAGTTTGAGTTTACGTACCAAGCAACACTGCCAACGATGGCAGAACCAGCGAAGATGTGGATTCCGATTCCTAGTGATGACGACTTTCAGACAATCAAAGTTAATCGCATTGAAGTTCCTGGCGAACATCGGATTTTGAAAGATGAAAAATTCGGCAATCAAATTTTGTATGTTGAATTAAAACCAGAAGATAGCGGGAAGACAATGGTGCTTCACTTTGAAGTTGATAGGCAAGAAAAGACAGTGCATGTAGATACGACTTCGCCTGAGGTATATCTTGAAGCTGAAGCGTTAGTTCCCAATAACGAAAAGTTCAAAGAGATAGCGAAAGAGGCACTTCAAGATAAAAACGGTGGAGATCTCGTTCGTGCACGCGCGTTGTACGATCATACTATTGACAGCATGAAGTATGCGAAATTCGGATCAGGTTGGGGAAAAGGCGATGCTGATTTTGCGTGCGATTCAGCTCGTGGTAATTGCACCGACTACCACTCATACTTCATTGCACTTTGTAGAAGTGTGGACATTCCAGCGCGTTTTGCAATTGGCGCGGCGGTACCATCAAGCCGAGATGATGGTGGAGTCAACGGGTACCATTGCTGGGCAGAATTTTATGCTGAAGGCAAGTGGTGGCCGGTCGATATTAGCGAAGCAGATAAGTACACCTCACTTTCGACGTACTATTTTGGGCACAATCCAGCCAACCGTGTTGAGTTTAGTAAAGGCCGCGACTTAGTTGTTATTCCAGGTCCAGAATCAGGTCCAATCAACTTTCTTGCATACCCTCTGCTTGAAGTTGGCGGAAAGCCAGTGAAGGTAAAGCCACAGTTTGGTTTTCAACGAGTTGGTTAGTGCTCTTGCTGTTTTTTCTTTGCAAACTTCACACTAATCACAAGCCCAAACATCAAAATGAATCCCAATGCAATGGAACCCCACAGTGTAAGTGGCGATAGTACGCCATCTTGATATG
>JACNLR010000142.1 GCA_014381385.1 Planctomycetota bacterium
GCAGTCGCCGCCGCCTGTCAATATACCGATGCGTTTTATTCTTTTCATAGGTTATATATTTTGTTTAACGGGGCGAACAATGAGTTCGCCGATTTCGACATGCGGTGGAGTATTCAAAACATACCAAATGCAATCGGCAATGTCTTCGCTTGACATCGGATCTTCGACATTCTGCATATTTTTTTTGAACCCCTTTCTTGCTGGTTCAAATGTGACGGATTCAGGCAAATCTGTGGTTACGTACCCCGGTGCTATTGTTGTTACTTTGATGTCATTTCCATCTTTGAGACTGCGGGCGCTCAAATCCATTTGTAACCCCTCGCTAATAACGCGAACCGCGTGTTTTGTTGCACAATATACAGCGGCGCCAGGAAACACTCGTCTTCCTGCTTCAGAACTTATATTGATAATCCGTCCTGTTTTCTGCTGAAGCATCTGCGGCAAAACAGCGGCGATCCCATACAACACACCCTTGAGATTCGTGTCGATAGTGTTCTCCCAATCTTCTACTCGGCACCGAGTCATCGAAGCCATCGGAGCAATACCGGCGTTATTTATCATCAGATCTACTTGGCCGAAGGTGTCAATCGTGGATTCTACGAGGTGCTGTACATCATCTTTATTCTGTACGTCGCAGGCAATGGGGAGTACGTGGTTGCCAAGTGTCGCAGCGAGCGACTTGATTTTGTCAAACCTCCGAGCGCTTACAACGAGCCCCTTTGCTCGTGGCGCTAATTTTTTTGCAATTGCCTCGCCCATTCCGCTGCTTGCACCAGTAATAATGGCAACACCATGCCATAGTTTGTCGCGATGTTCGTTCATATCAGATACCATTCTACCTTAACTATGACAGATCAAAAAGTACAACAAGATGAATCGCAACTCGTTGCTGCCCGAAGAGCAAAAATGGGTCGGTGGATAGATGACTATGGCGTGTATCCTTGGGGACATAGAGTCGATGGACTCATGTCGCTTGAAGATGCACGGGCAGCATTCAATCAAGAAGCACATGATTCTTTTAAAGAAGACGGAAACAACGACAGTCGACCCATCGTGAAAGTTGCGGGTCGGTGTATCCAGCATCGAGCGATGGGCAAGTTGACTTTTCTCGTTATACGGGACGACACTGGCGATCTTCAGGTAAGTTGTTCCAAGGCTGCGATGCCAATTGAACAATTCAAAGTTGCGAGCAAACTTGATTATGGGGACATCGTTGTTGCGCAAGGCAAAATGGGTATGACAAACAAGGGTGAAATATGCGTATGGGCTGATTCTTTTGAGCTTGCGTGTAAATCACTTGCGCCACCACCAGAAAAATTTCATGGACTCAGCGATACGGAACTGCGCTACCGACAGCGGTACGTTGACATGTACACAAGCGATGAAACTATAAAGACGTTTAAAACACGATCTCAGATCGTTTCAACGATTCGTGATTTTATGCACGACCAAGGTTACCTCGAAGTTGAAACGCCGATGATGCAACCCATTGCAGGTGGTGCTGCTGCTAAGCCATTTTCAACGCACCACAACGCCCTAGATATTCCTTTGTTTTTACGCATCGCTCCTGAACTCTATCTGAAACGCTTGCTCGTTGGCGGGTTGCGTAAAGTATTTGAAATCAATCGAAACTTTAGAAACGAGGGAGTTTCTAGGCGGCATAATCCTGAATTCACCATGCTTGAGTCGTATCAAGCATTTGGTGATTGCGAAACGATGCTGGAACTCACTGAGGGTATGATTCGCGCTTCAGCAAATGCTGTTGGCGACGCATCTGCAATTTCGTATGGTGAACATAATATTAATTATGCTATTCCTTTTGACCGAGTGACCTACGGCGAGTTATTCGAAAAAGGTTTAGGATGTTCGATGCACGATGAAGATGCAGTCCGTGCAAAGGCAGGGGAACTTGGCTTTGGAGATGCCGCAACAAAAAACCACTGGCTACTAGTTGGCGATTTATTTGATGGGCACGCTGAGTCAAAACTTGAGGGAGGTCGTCCAACATTTGTGACCGATTTTCCAAGTGCGATTTCACCCTTGACTCGACCACACGAAAACGACGAATCGCTTTCGCATCGATGGGAGCTCTTCGTTGCAGGCATGGAAATTGCAAATGCATACACCGAGTTGAACGACCCCGATTTACAACTGCAACGATTTACAGAACAGCTCGATGGTGCCGATGACGAAGTGCACTCGTTTAGATCACTTGACGAGGACTTTATACATGCACTTCGAGTCGGCATGCCACCAGCAGGTGGCCTGGGTCTTGGTATTGACCGCTTAGTTATGTTACTTACTGGAATGGAATCGATTCGCGATGTCATTCTTTTTCCACTGATGCGCCCACAGGAGCAAACCGATGAAACGAATCTATAAACTTACTCTTCTTCTTACACTTTGTTTCACAGTAGCAACGTTTGGAGATTGGATTGCACAAGAAGATAACTGGTACAACGTCTTAATTGATGGCGCAAAGTCAGGTTGGGCACACGAAGTAGTCGAAGTAGATAGTGAAACCAAGAATATCAAATCTTCCAAAGTGCAAAACATGACGCTTTCAAGGGGCGGAATGGAAATTTCCATTCGCGTTACCTCTTCGTTTGTGGAAACCGAAGATGGCAAACCCATTTCGGTACACTCAACACAAGAAGCGATGGGAATGGTGCAAGATACAATCTGGGAGTTTGGCGATGAAGAATTGAAAATGACAACAGTCGCAGGTGGAACGCCAATTGTAAAAACAGTTCCACTTCCAAAAGAAAATTGGCTCACGCCGCAATCCGTCAAGCGCATGTTCACACAGAAAATGGCTACAGGCGCAAATGCAATTACATACCAAACGATGGCACCAGAACTTGGCCCTTCTGTCATTACCGTCGTGATGACGAAAAAAGGTGAAAAGAAACAAGATGTTCTTGGTGCAGAAAAACTCGTCCTAGCGTGGGAAACAGTCAACAATAAAATGCCAGTCGTTGGTACGGAGTTTTATACTTTAACGGGCGTAAGCGTAGGTTCCGCAATGAACGCTGGCTTTGGTGCAATTGAAACTATTATTACTCCAAAATTTGACGCGCTCTCGCCAGTGAATGAAGTGCCTGAGTTGATGGTGAGTTTATTTGTTGAGCCAAACAAGCCAATTCCAAGCGATACATCAAAACTGACGATGCGAATTACGACGAAGGATGGCAAGAAAGTCGATTTGCCCTCTGTTGGAATGCAGAAAGCAACGAGCAATGAGGATGGAAGCGCAACGCTTGTCGTTGATCTTGAAGCACCAATCAGCGCAACAAAAGAGGAGTTAGTTGACGGAAAATATTTGGGCGCTTCTGCAATTTGCGATGGCACCGACGACGCAGTGATTGCAATTGCAATGGAGGCACTTGCACCGTTGCCAGAGGATGCAAGCAGCAAAGCAAAGGCACTTGCCATTCGCTCAAAAATCCATGCATTTATCGACGAGAAAAATATGTCCACAGCATTTGCCTCAGCATCGCAAACTGCTAGAAGTAAAGAGGGTGATTGCAGCGAGCACGCTGTACTACTTTGTGGTGTTCTTCGGGCAGCGGGTATTCCTTCGCGCGGAGTGATGGGTATGGTCTATGTTCCAAGTATGGGCGGCCCAAATGGCGTCTTTGGTTGGCACATGTGGTCACAGGCCCTTATCGATGGGAAGTGGGTTGACCTTGATGCCACGTTAACGACTCCGTATAGCGTCGGGCATATAGCAACTATCACATCTTCCTTATCCGATGAAGATTTTGGAGCAGAGATGGGTGGAATACTTGCAACAATAGGCAACCTTGAAGTTGAAATTGTTGAAGAACAAGAAGAATGACCAACCCGAGCCTCCCAACTCGCGCACAAGAGAGCCACAAAGGCACCTTTGGAAGCGTGTGTGTTATTGGTGGGCAACGAAGCGAAGATGGCGCAGTAATGATTGGTGCGCCAACACTCGCAGCAAACGCGGCAATGCGAAGTGGTTGTGGGAAAGTAATGCTCGCGATGCCCCAACAATTATTGCATGCAGGTCTAGCATTGGCTCCAGTTGTAACTGGGATTGAACTTCCAGTGGATGAAGTGGGACGACTTGTTCCAAGTGCCGCAATTGAAGCAATAGATAGACATGCAGTTGGATGCCGCGCACTCGTCATTGGTCCGGGGTTTGGGTGCGATTGGCCACAACAGCAAATCGTAGCAACGCTTCTTTCTCGTGAAGATAGACCGATTATCCTCGATGCAGATGGTTTGAATGCTCTTGCAAAACTCCCGTCTGGTCAACTTGAACTCAAAGCGCCAACAATAATGACACCACACGTAGGAGAGTACCAACGCCTAGCGGCGGCGGCAGGTGTACCTAGCGATAGTGCCCAAGCAGTGGCGCAAGCATACGGTTGCATTGTTGTGTTAAAAAGCGATTCAACATCTGTTTCGGACGGTGTTGAAACAGTTATTGAAAACGAAGGAAGTGTTGTGCTCGCAACAGGAGGTAGCGGAGACGTGCTTTCCGGAATTATTGCAGGGCTTCTCGTGCAGTATGGCGTGCATTGTATTGAACATATGTTTGATGCAGCGGTACTTGGGGTACGAATTCATGCAATGGCTGGTGAATCGTTTGCAAGCGAACACGGAAATACAGGAATGCTTGCAACAGATTTACTTGCGCGTATTCCAAAAGCGATTGCTGCCATTCGCTGAGTCAGTTTGTTCGTTGTCCAATAAACGATCCCGCGGGTCATTTATTTCTCCGTGTGTCTTTTGAGTTACACTACGCGCATGAGTTCAACAAAAGTATCGGAGATGACAGGACAGGGTTTTGTGCACGGCGTCTATTCGCTGGTGAATCCACAAATTGGAACTACTCGAAACGGCGAGCCTTTTCTGAAGTGTTTGCTTCGCGATGCAACCGGCGAAGCAATTGGTCGTAAATGGAGATTCGATCCAGCTACGATGTCAGATATCACCTCGACCGGCTTTGTCGGAATCGAAGGTGAACAAGAAATGTACCAAGAGAAGTTGCAAATTAAAATTACGGATATCTGGTTGCATGAACCTTCAACAGAAGAGTTAACCGACTTATTGCCAAGTACACGAAAGAATATCGACGAGATGTTCACAGAAGTAACTGCGCTACTGCACTCACTTGAACACCCCGCAGCCAAGGCACTCGCTGCTGCGTATCTTGATGATACACAATTGATGAAAGATTTTCGAGTTGCACCAGCGGCTATGCAAATTCACCACGCATGGATTGGTGGGTTGTTAGAACACACACTTCAACTCATGAAACTTGCAGATGCAATGCTTTCAAATTATCCACGGCTTAACCGTGACATTATTTTGTTTTCTCTCTTTATTCACGATATGGGGAAAGTAGAAGAATTGCGTTGGGATCGCGGCTTTGAATATACGCGAGAAGGAAATCTGATTGGACATATTGCACGTGGTGCAATGTGGCTCGAAGACAAAGCAAAAGTTGCAGAGGATTCTCTTGGCGAGCAGTTACCCGATGGTTTCTTGACAGTAATGCAACACATCGTCTTGAGCCATCACGGGCTCCTAGAACACGGTGCTGTAAAATTGCCTTCAACCCCAGAAGCAATATTTGTCTCTCAACTTGACAATCTTGATGCCCATACTCAAACGGCACTCGATAGTGCGAGACCATGGGTAAAAACAGCTGTAGGCGATGAGGCATTTACAGAGAGAATGTGGTCCCTCAACACGAAGTTGTACCGAAGAGACCCGCTAAATAGCGCATAATTATCTCTTCATTTCACTTTTTTACTCATTTGGTAGTTTTTCCTTTGGAATACGAAGGAATAAACGTATTCTGTATGGAATAACGGTACATTTTTTCCGAAAAGCAAGTCAATGGAGATTTCCACAATGTTTAGCACTCTACTCATCACAACTATTTGCATGGCAGCGCCAATGCAAGAGCGTCTACCATTAGAAATTATTCCTGTTCAAATTGTTGAATCGATTGATTATGCCTTGCAGTTTGCTCAAGATACTGATCGCGAAAAGGCTGGCTTGCCTCAACGGTTTGCAAAACCCAATGCAACCGCAGTTACTCCTGCTACCCATGGTATTTGGGAGCGTCTTCCTGAAAATAAAATGCGATGGACATATCGCGTACTTTGCGACAACGCACTTTCGATGAACCTCGGTTTTAAACGTTTTGCCATGCCGGAGAGTGGCTCGATGACGATTATGGATGAAACTGCTCGCATTCAAATTCGCCCGTTTACTGCAAGCGACAACAAGGACCACGGAGAACTTTGGACGCCAATAATTCCGTCTAATCAAGCGGTTATCGAGATAATCGTAGATAGGCGCGATAAAAAATATATTATGCGCAATGTGGAACTCACTTCAATAAACGCTGGTTACAGAGGGTTTAAAGGGGATGGCCAACGCGGGTCTAGTGGCTCTTGCAACATCGATGTTGTTTGTTCTCAAGGCGATGATTGGTGGGACGAAATACCATCGGTTGGCGTGTATACTTTGAGTGGGTATTGGACTTGTACAGGTGCCATGATTAACAACACTGCGCAAGATATGACGCCGTATTTTTTAACTGCAAATCACTGCGGTGTAACGAGCAGCAGCGATGCTTCGATTGTTGTGTATTGGAATCATCAGAATTCCTATTGCAGAACGCCCGGAAGTAGCGATAGCGGTGGAAACGGGAACGGAAACTACAGCCAGTTTACTTCTGGCTCAACGATGCGTGCAACACGTTCATACACGGACTTTACACTGACCGAACTTTCATCAACTCCAAATTCAAGTTGGGGAGTGACATGGTCGGGTTGGTCTCGGTCTTCAAGTACTGGTGGAGTGGGTGCTGGAATCCACCATCCATCTACTTCTGAAAAGAGAATTTCGTTTCCTGATTACAGCAATGCAAGTGGTGAATATTGGAATGTAAATTGGTCGCAGGGAACAACCGAACCTGGCTCATCTGGCTCACCTTTATACGATGCAAATCATCGAATTGTGGGTCAACTTTGTTGCGGCGCTGCTGCTTGTGGTAATGATTCTAATGATTACTATGGTCGTTCAATAGGTCTTTCATGGAGTG
>JACNLR010000043.1 GCA_014381385.1 Planctomycetota bacterium
TCTTAATCGCGCTTTCTTGCAATGCAGCTGCAGCATAAAAATCTATTTGAAGTGGGTCATCTACTTGCAACTCTGGAAATTGAGACGCAACTCGTTGCTGTAACGGAATATTGCGTGACGATGATTCAGCAAGAAGTGTTGCAACTTGATCGCTAAGCATAAAGTCAACATACTCTTCTGCAATATCTTGCCTTTGGGAACCTCGCACTATCGCTACGGTATTAGGTATAAGTAACGTACCGCCAACATTTCCATCGTGGTGGGATGGGCTATACATTGCCACTGACTCCCCTCTTGCAATCGCTGCGTGCACATCGTCGCTATCTGTCATTGCGTACAAAACCGTTCCATCTACAACTTGCTTCACCGTCGCAGCATTGCCTCCAAGAAATGGTCGGCTGTGAATCGATTCAACAAATGCTGTGAATTTTTCTGGAAAAAGCGCCATGACAGAAATATGTGTTCTTGTTGTACCAAACCGTGGATCAGCCATCGCTGCTTCGCCATACTCCCACCATGTACTCGGGAGAGAGTCTCTATCTGTTTTTGTTGGGTCGTATGCTATGACTCTTGCCCGAGGGGAAAAGGCGAACCACTGAAATTTCTCGTCGCGATATTCTAAAGGCCAAGTTTGCGAATGCGCTGATGCACACGGAACTAATACGCCCTCTCTTGCGAGCATAATAGTCCCTAATATTTCGGAAGACCAAAAGACATCTGCAATTGGACGATCTCTCTCACGCAAAAGTCTCTGAACAAGTGCGGTTGTTTTGGATGCTTCTGTATCTCCTACCCATGAAATTGCGATGCCTGTTTTTTTTGTAAAAGCTGCAAATACTTCTCTTGCGATTTGTTCGTCTGCTGAAACATATACCGTAAGTTCTTTTTGGTTTTCTGTATTTCCAGAGCAGCCAATGATCGCTAGGCATGCAATCCAACTACTCGCTATTTTCGGTGTCACCATTTTTTGATGGCTCCGTTAATTCTTCGAGTTGACCAATATAATGTCGCAATAAATCGTGGTACCTCCGTGGTACCTCTTCGTCAGTTATTGCTTGTTCTGCCTCTCGTCTTTGGGTAAGAACTGTTTCCTTCACTCTCGAAGTCGATTCGCCTGTTGTTAACATACCGCCTTCAAACAATTGCTTTGCAATGATTGTCCCCTCTAGCGTGCTTACCGGAGTACGTTGCGCGACCATTGTAGTATCCGTTTTTTCAACGGGATTTGTACCACCATTGCCAATCCCTGTTCCCCCAGTTCCTTGCCCTATACAAGAGCCAGCTTTTTTACATGCACTTTTTGCCAACTCTGCTTTCGTCATAAACTGCTG
The DNA here is from genome assembly GCA_014381385.1 of Planctomycetota bacterium. Lineage (GTDB taxonomy): Bacteria > Planctomycetota > Phycisphaerae > Phycisphaerales > SM1A02. The sequence continues at coordinate 1,332 of JACNLR010000043.1, forward strand.
CATCGCCTGCATTTTTTGAAGTTCCGTTGCAGTTGTCGATTCGGACTTGCCATTGGCGAGCTGCTTGCAACCTTTGCTAAGATTTTTACACTTCTGGTTCGCCTTTGATTGGGCCTTAATGAGTTCAAGTAATTTTTTCTTCTGGGCTTCTGATAAATTTTTAGCGTTTTTTATAGCTTTCATTGCGGCATCAGCATTCTGAGCAAGCGCACCATTTAAGCCCGCTGAAGTAAGTGCTGAAGCGAGTGCATCGTTTGCTTTTGCAAGTTGTTCAAACTGTTTAGCGAGTTCTTGCAGTTGCTCTTGTAACTTTTCACGCTCTTCTTTTGAAAGTTCTTTCGAATCCATCTGTTCTTGTAGTTTTTCGAACTCTTTCTTCGCTTTGCTTATGTTGCCGTTTTTCATTGCCGCTATCAAAGGCACAGTGCTACCAGATTTGGGTAGTTTCAAATTCTGCATTCTGCGAAGCATCTCATTAAACGCAAGAGCGTTCTCGTCCTTCATCATTTCGTCGAGACGCCTTTGCAAATCCGTCATTTTCTTGAGTGCATCTGAGCGCATTTGCTCTGGATCGGCAAGTGAATTTGTTGTCGTTGCAGCAAGTTCTTCAAGTTCTTCTTCAAGTTCCTTGCTCAAAGCTTCGTCTTCCTTTAGTTGCTCAAGGACTGCCTCTACAGAAGACGTGACGTTTTCTCTTGAATCAACAACTGCGCTAGGTAGTCCATCACCACCACTACCCTGAAAGAATCCCCATTGAGGAGACCAAAGAATAACCGCCGTTACACATGCAATTGCAAGAACGATGCCAAATGCATTTGGCACTTGGATCGGAAAGGCTCGTGCCAATTTTGATTTGACTTGTTCTTTTTCAACAATAGAAAGTGCATCTGCAAGAACGGCATCTGAAAATGGGCTTGTGGTAGGGATCTCTGCTATCGCCGATGAAATCCTGTCATGCAACTCTAAGCGTTCATCCACGCTTGCTGCGGCTTCAAGTGTCGTAACTGCACGAGCATTCCAAACGAGCAGACTCGTCAACACTGTAACAGCGCCAACGAGAATCAAAATGACGTTCCATGGCATCATTGCAGAAATGCCAACTCGATCTATTATTGCTAAAACAAAAAGCAAGCAAGCAAGTAATAGAAACCAATGCAAGCAACTGCGTAATGCCATAGCAAATTGCATTCGTAATTTAGCAGTATTGGCTATTGAGAGAAGAGTTTCCATAACGTGTCCTCGCTACTTCATAATTGTATGTGAGCGGCAGCAGATTTGAATCATATTTTTTGTAAAATACCGATGAGACGCGCTTTTACATCCTCTAGCGGCGAAAAAACTCGTGCTCCAGCTGCATGTACATGCCCACCACCATCGAATCTGTTGGCAAGTTTATTTACATCGATTAACGATGTGGGTTTTCCAGGCATACTTGGTTTTGAACGGAAACTGATTTTTGTTACAGTCGGATCAGTATCGGTTAACAAAATTGAGGCTTGAACATGTTCAAGAACCATTGGTGTGTTTACGAGTCCAATCAAATCCAAGCTCGATCCGTTTGTTTCTTGAAAATCAGTTGAACGCAAGCTCATTAGTGCAACCGAGCCAACATACTCGATACTCGCAAGCATCCTTTGGAGTAACTCCATACGCGGAGGCCTCGCTGTTTCTTCTAGGGTTCTATAGATCTCGTATCGATTTATATCATGCTCAAGAAGTTTCGATGCATCTGCAAAACAACGTGCGTCTGCGTTGGAAAATCGAAACCAACCCGTGTCAGTGCCCAAGCCAATAAAGAGCGCTTCCGCAACAGAATTTCTCCCCTTACCAAGGGATACTCCCATTTCTTCAAAGAGTTCCATCACAACTTGTGTGCATGCAGCGGCTGTAGTATCAACTATACGTTCCTGCGCAACATCGTCACCATTGGCATGATGATCAAGACCAATAACAATATCTCTTCTTTCACGTAGCCATTTTTCTAAAGCTTCGAGTTGCGTCCACGCACCGGTGTCAGCAACGATAATTAAATCAGGCTCCTCCTTGGGCAAGCCAACATCCTCAAGGATGTTTAATTCTATATCCCCTGCTGCAAGTCGAAGACCGTGCTCGATCGGGCCGATGAAAATGTTCGTTGCGTCTTTTCCGATGCTTTGCAAGCCTCGGCAAAGCCCCACGACAGAACCAATCGCATCGCCGTCTGGTTTACGATGTGTTGTTACTAAAATTCGTTGCGCACTTTGGATGCGCTCTGCTAAGCCTGCAAAACTTGCCGTTGACTCGTAGACGTCTGCCTGTGTTGTCATTGTGTACTTTCTATACGATTAATTACTTCTTGTATATCTGATTCGATTTGTACTCGGAGAGATTCCATCGAGTCAAATTTCACTTGTTCGCGTATCCACTGCGAGATAGTAACAGTCAATGGCCACCCGTAATGCTCCAAATCACCATCAAATGAAATGAGATGTGCCTCAAGAACTCGTTCATGTGCACCGAAGGTTGGTTTGGTCCCAATGCTAATAGCCGCGGTGTATCTTTTACCGCCTACTTCTCCACTGCCGGCGTAAATGCCATCTTTGGGAAGCATCGTGTTCACATGCGTCAGATTCGCCGTTGGCACGCCCATTTCTCGACCTCTCTGATTCCCTTTTGTCACTATACCGGTCACCTTTACATCCCTATTGAGCATCACCTTGGCATCGTTGACCCGCCCTTGAAGCAAGAGCGTGCGAATGGAAGAACTGCTCGCCCTTTGCGCACCGCCGCTAAGAGTAACCACGACGGGTTCAATCAGAACGAGAGAAAATCCAAACCTTTCTCCTAAAGCACGGAGTGTATCTGTAGTTCCAGATCGGTTTTTTCCGAATCGAAAACCCTCACCTTCGACAACGTATTCGGGGCTTGATTCCTTTACGACTTGTTCTATAAATGATTCTGGTGATTCTCCGAGTAACTCCGCCGTTGGCGTAATTTTCCGAACTGCATCTGCACCCGCATCGAGTAAGAGCTTGGATCTCTCTTGGAAAGTTGTAAGACGGTGTAGAGGCAACGATGGGTTAAGCACGCTCACTGGGGGAGGATCAAATGTCCAAATTTCAACTCGGCCTTCTCGTAAAACACACTTGCGAGCTGCTCGAACGAGGGCGATATGCCCTTGATGTACAGCGTCAAAATTCCCAATTGAAATAGCAGTCTTCACGAGTTCTCCATTCTACACTCCATTTTCGATCTCCCCGATATCTGGCTCAATTCAAGTTCAACAATTCGTCACCGAGGAAGTAAAATAACGGTCTCAGAGGAAGTAATTTGTATGTTTGACTCTTGTATTGCTGCACTGAAACAGGTCTAATACCAATTATGGCAACCCAATCAAAACAGCCTGTTGGCAGCAAACCAGATAATCCAAACATCGTTATTGATAAGGTAACGAATAGCTTGCGGACAACCGCACAGGACATCGTCCCTTGGTTTCTTGAGCAAATGCCTCTGATGTATTTCCAAGATACTGCTGAGGAAACGCAACTTGCGCATTTGCGAGCAATTATTGCTGCTAGGGCATCTGGACGCCCCATTGAACTCACCCTAAGGTCCGAAGATGGATCAGAGTGGACATGCATGCGACCACTTGACTATCCGGGCGTACTTGCTGAGATTATGGCAGAACTTCCAATGGAAGAAACGTTACGCGCTGCAAAAATCCATACAGCAAGCGATGGCGGACTCGTCGTTGACACCTTTGAATTTGGTGAAGCAGCACCGTTTTCACCAGAAAACGCTGTTCACGCAAAACAAGTTGAAGAAACCATCGCCTATGTGAAAGAACATGGGCTCCAATGGGGTACAGAACAAATACGTGAATATTTCACGCGTTGCTCCGACGATTACCTTTCCACGATTACCCCATTGCGAATGGAGAAACACTGGCAACTCGTGCAGAAGTTAACCGGTACCGATGGAACTACCGTTGCCCTAGAAAGGGAAACCGACCAAACACTTAGCCGAATCATCGTTGCCGTAAGCAATTCAACTAGACGCTCCATGTTGCAACGCATCGCCACTAGACTCAGTAAGTCGAAAATTAATATTCACCGTGCGTACCTTGACAGTATCGAAGACGGTGACAACGGTTGGATTACGCTTGTTGGCTGCGTTGTGCAAAGCCCAGACGGTGGTCCGATTGACGAGTCGAGCCCTCTTTGGAAAGAAGTTCGTGCTGATTTGTTACGACTCAAATGGCTCGACCCACGTACTGTCCGCCTTGGATATGCCTACCCAGAACTCACGCTAGAAACAGCGGAGATAATTACAGCAATTCTCGATTTGGTCTACCAAGTATTGGTAAAGAAAAACGCATACGCGTTCAATCCAACTCGAATGGACGTTTTATCCCGTGAAAATATAGAAATTGCATCTGAAATTGCAGAATTGTTCAGACAACGATTCAACCCAGAAAACCCACTTTCAGACGACGCATATGATTTCAAACGCGGGAACATACTCGAGCGAATTACTAACACCGTTGACCTTGAAGACGCTCAAACAATTTTTGTAAGTATGCTAAATGCAGTAGACGCCGTACGTAGAACAAACTTATTCATCGAAAACCGGTACGCACTAGCAATGCGAATTGATGCTTCTTTACTTACAACCCAAGACAGGCCAGAGTGTCCATTCGGTGTATTTTTCGTCCATGGCAGAGAGTTCAACGGCTTCCATGTACGGTTCCGCGATATTGCTCGCGGTGGAGTGCGTGCAATTCACCCGCACTCCATTGAACAGTATTCACGTGAACAAGAACGGCTCTACGACGAAGCATATAATTTAGCCTTCGCCCAACAACTTAAAAATAAAGACATCCCAGAAGGCGGTTCAAAAGCTGCACTGCTCGTACATCCAAAGGGTAGAGTCAGTCGAAGCGTCAAGGCTTTTGTCGACTCTATTCTTGATTTGATAACACCAGAGGAATCTACGGTAGTAAAAGTTATAGATAGGTTACATCACAAAGAACTGATCTACTTAGGTCCCGATGAGAATATCACACCAAATTTAATCGATTGGGTCGTAGACCGCGCACGCCGTCGTGGGTATCCCATGCCAACAGCTCTCATGAGTTCCAAGCCGGGCGCTGGAATTAACCACAAAGAATACGGCGTTACGAGCGAGGGAGTAATCGTCTTTTTAGATACAGCGTTACTTGCAGTTGGAATAAATCCCAACGAAGATGTTTTCACCGTAAAGATAACGGGTGGACCTGATGGTGACGTTGCAGGGAACGGCATCCGAATTCTCAACAGAGAGTATGGGGATCGCGCAAAAATTCTTGGTATTGCTGATGGCTCTGGCTGTGGCGAGGACCCCGATGGTCTTGATCATACTGAACTGCTTCGCCTATTTTATGAAGAACTTCCAATTGCATCGTTTGACCGTACAAAACTGGGACCCCGTGGCAAAATCTCTACCGTCGACGATCCAGAGGGCGTGCATTTACGTAACACCATGCACGACCGTATCGAAGCTGATGCATTTATCCCTTGTGGCGGGCGGCCAGCAACGATGCACGGTGAGCACATGAGAAACGCATGTTGGGAAATGAAGGAGGACATGGTGGGGGCCGCGTCTTGTGAAGAAAGTAATGGAGATGGAGCTTGTGTTAGGGCGCTTGTTTTTGGTATGGATGTTGGGGGGTTCGAAGTAGTGGGTGGTGTAGTAGCGGGTGCTGGGGAAGTCGGCGAGGTGTGGTGGT
>JACNLR010000144.1 GCA_014381385.1 Planctomycetota bacterium
GGTAACAACAACAAATCACGTAATTCATGAAAACCAAACCGAACAAGCCCTCCAACAAAAGTGAACACGTGTCCTATCAGCGGAATGACAACGTACACCAATAATAAAATTGCGCCAACTGCCCCAACCACTGTTCCAAAGCATGTAAAAAGCGCTGTTCCCATGGTTATCCTCTTGCACTTTCTTTTTCAAGGAATAGTTGGTGGTGGTGGTATGTTTCACAGACTGCTGCATCGAATTCTGTGTCCCTGCCAGATAAACCGACCGCCGATGCTTCGTTCTCTTCCTCTGTGGTAAAACTGTATTGCATAACTACCTGCACAATAGTTTGTCTTAGATGTTCTCTTATTTTTGCCACGTGCCTGCTTACTGTTGGTTCACTTATTCCGAGCTGGGTCGCTATTTCTTTTCCAACCTTGTTGTCGAGCACTCGCATGCGCCAGACTTGGAAATGAAGAAAGTCTACCTCTGTTTCAGTTCTTCGGATTGCAGCGCAAATTTTTGCACCAAATATTCTCTGTTCGAATATTTCATCAACTTGAAGTGTGGCACTCTTGGAGTCTATGCGTTCATCTAGCGAAAGGGGCTTTACTCCGCTCCCGCGTTTTTTTGCGTTTCTGCGATCCATCTCGTCACCAAGTATGTGTTTTGCAATTGATAGCAACCATGTACTAAATCGAGCGCCTCGTTCTGGGTCGTATCTGTCGATACACTTTGAAAGTTCTGCAAGGGTGTCCTGAGTAAGATCTTGCACTGTTTCAAGACCAACTCGCCCTCGCCCCCACTTTTGGAGTTGGAATCGAATTGCTGGGCCAAAATCTTGCCACAACTCAAACCATGCTGCTTCGTCTCGCTCGCGAAGTCGGCGTACAAACCTTGTTGTAAGGGCGTTCATTGGCACATTTCCTTATTAGGAATACGCATGTGGAGATTTTAGGTTGAATATGAAAGACAGACCGTGCTCTCCCCAATAACGAGGAGTCACAGAGTGTTTCTGTGCAAAATGTTGTAAAAAGGAGGTTGCCATGGGCGCCACATCACGTTTTATTGTTCGTTGGGGAATTATTGGGGGTCTTGCCGTTGGGGGTATCACACTTCTCGTGGGGCCACAGCGAGTTATGGCTTGCATTGATCAACTTCGCCAAGAAGCAAACACGGTTGTAGAAAATCTTGTGGAAGATCCCGTTGCGCTTCGTAGGCAACTTGATGATCTTGCAAAGCAGTACCCAAAAAGAATTGCAGAAGTTCGCGGTGAAATTGCTCGGCTTGACCAGCAACTTGAGCAGTTTATTCGAGACGAGCGAATTTCGATTCGTGTAGTCCAACTTACAACTGCTGATTTAGAAGTACTTCGGGAACTTGTAGACGACGCTCAAGCGACGACAACAACTCGAGGTACACCTTCAATTCGATTTGAGGGCATTCGATACGACCTTGAGGGTGCCTATTCCGAGGGTAGGAGAATCCGAACTGTTAAAGCAAATTACGAAGACCGGCTTGCATCTGACCGTCGACAGATGGAACTTATGGGTGAACAAAAAACAAGGCTTGTTTCTATTCTTGAAAAAATAGAGCATGAACACGAAACATACCGTTCGCAGTTGTGGCAACTCGATCGTGAAATTGACGCGATTGAACGCAATGACCATATCATTGCCATGGTAGAACAACAGCAAGAAACGCTTTCTAGTTTTGATAGGCTGGGTTCTGTTGGAAATCTCGATCAGGTTCGCTCGCGTCTTGCGGAGATACGAACAGTGCAAGAGAGTACTATTCTTGCCTTAACCGACACGGGCACTGGGTCCGATTACGAAACGCGCGCTCGTTTTGACACATCGGATGAATTGTTCGAAAACCCCTTCACCCAAACGGCTGAGGAACCTGAAGATATCGGAGTTGGCCCCTACGCCCTGCTTGATTCTGGTAACTAAATTTGCCAACATTTTATACCCTGTTTACTACAGGGCGTTTAGCACGGGCGGCGACCTCATCGGTCGCCGCCTTTTCTCCTCTGAGACTTTTTTTAGCCCAAAAATCGCCTCTGAGACTTTTTTTAGCCCAAAAATCGCCTCTGAGACTTTTTTGAAAAAAAAGTCTCAGAGGAGAAAAGGGTGGTGTGGGTAAATCGTTGTTTTACAGTGGGTTAAGATGCGAGGGTTGCTTGGGGATAATACCAAGAGAGGATATTTTGCCAAGATTCGTCGCGACCAGCAAGTACTTGAGCGCCATACTGGCAAAGCCCCACGCCGTGCCCCATACCAAGGCCTTTTAATTGGAGGGTTGCTCCGACCTTGTGTCCTGCAAGGTAGGAAGACCACGCAAGATTGGTAATTGGGGGGAGTGAAGGAACCTGCATGTTCGCAGCGCGAACAAAATCTCTTGCCCGCAGCACACATGATTCGTTTCTACGCCCTTGAATTACAAGTTCCTTCGGTCGTCCGTGCTTGTTTGTCGAAATCGGCTCAATAGATTTGATTGTTCGAACATCGGAAAGTTTTGGAAGGCGTAAACTTTTTGCACTCGCATTCAGACGCTTGCGGAGCGAACGTGCGGGACGGTGAGCCGTCCAAGAATGAACATCAAGTGTAGTACAAAAATCTTTACCGTCGTGCCCAAGCAGTGGAGGAATGGCGTGCTGGGCAGCGCCGCTTATTGCATCGCTCGCTGTAGCTGCTAGACCACCACAACAAGAGCTGTAGTACGCAGGCACGACCTCGTTGTTCCAAATTAGAACAACACCGCTTGTTTCTTCAACTGCTCGATGCGCGACATCAAGCGTAACATCGCCCAAAAACATTTGCGAGGATGGACCGTCTGTAACATCGTAGTGCGATGATGTTGCCCTAGCATTGTGTTGCGTTGTGGCATAACTTCTTGCCGCAACGGCCTGTGCAGCAAACGTGTCAAAGTGCCAGTGTGCAAACAACTCGCCTGCAATCACGCCCGGAACATACTGTTCAATTGGAACGCACGCTACCACATCAAACGCTCTGTCTGGCTCCCTTTCTTTTGGTTGTAAAACAATTGTTCCTGTGATTGTTTTTGTTTTCCCAGAAATAGTAACCTGAGTTTTGGGTTTTATGGCAATCGTTTTTATTGCGTTGCCAAGGGCTTTTGCTTTAAATGTATTGTTACCAATTGTCACCTGCTCTACATTTTTCCCGATTCGAACCCGAATAGTAGATGGAACCGTTCGGGTGATTGCTTCTGGCGCTGAGATTTGTTTCCCGCACGAAACCAATCCCCCCGCAATTACAACTCCACTTGCAATAACAAATTCACGTCGAGTACAGGAATTGTGTTGGTATTTTTGCTCTGCCATCTGTTCTCTTATAGTGTATCGGTGGTACATTGCCTGTAAGGAGATTTCTTTATGAAATACTACATGCTTTCATTTGTTGGAACCGCGCTTATTATTATCATCGGATTTGTTCTACTTGTTGCAATTTTTGTAATTGGTATTTTTAATGGGCTTGTTGGGCTTCGAAACCGTGTGAAAAACGCATACGCACAAATAGATGTGCAGCTCAAAAGGCGCTACGACTTGATCCCAAATCTTGTTGAAACCGCAAAGGGGTATATGAAACACGAAAGCGAGACGCTTGAGGCTGTCATTCAGGCTCGGAATCAAGCGGTTTCCGCTGCCTCCGCCGCATCAAAAGACCCAACCTCTGCAGGCGCCATTCAGGAATTGGCGGGCGCAGACGGGGCGTTGACCGGAGCGCTTGGGAAACTTATGGTTGTTATGGAAGCGTACCCAGACCTCAAGGCAAGTGCAAACATGCTGCAAGTTCAAGAAGAGTTAACGTCAACTGAAAACAGGGTTGCTTTTTCAAGACAGGCATACAATGACGCCGTTCTTGTATACAACAACAAGCGTGAAATGTTTCCATCGAACATTGTCGCTGGTGTGTTTGGTTTTAAGTTTGCGCAGAGTTGGGAACTAGACGATGAGGCTGCAAGGGATGCTCCGAAGGTGCGTTTTTAACAAAGTTAAATGAATTTTTATGAACATCAAGATCGGGCAGAGAGGCGCACAAAAATTATAGTGTTCCTGTTTGTCCTTTCTGTATTGTGTGTTGTTTCAATTGTCGCCGTTCCGGTTGGGTTTGCCACCCAGTGGCAAATTGAACCAATAGCACTCACCGTTGCAATTTGTTTGCTCGTCGTTGGCATCGCGATGCTCGTCAAATTAAAGCAACTTAGTGGCGGTGGTAGTGTGGTTGCAGAAATGATGGGAGGGGTGCAATTGCAACAGGGAGGCTCGACACAATCTGAGAAACGAGTACAAAACATCGTTGAAGAGATGGCGATTGCTAGTGGCATGGCGGTGCCGCCGGTTTACATTATGGAAGACGATTCCATAAACGCGTTTGCGGCCGGCTGGTCGCCAAACAACGCGGTAATTAGTGTTACAAGGGGGTGTATAGAAAAATTAAACCGTGCTGAACTTCAAGGTGTTATAGCACACGAATACAGCCACATAGCACATGGTGATATGCGCATGAACATTAGACTCATTGGCGTTATTTTTGGAATCATGGCGCTTGGAATTACTGGTTGGGTGATGGTTCGATTCATCGGACCCGCCGTTTTGCGTTCGTCATCTCGCTCACGGTCGAAAGAGGGTGCTGGTGGTGCTGGAATTGGTTTGGCAATTATTGTGTTGGGATTGTTCCTTGTTCTTTGTGGTTGCATAGGTACTTTTTTCGGTCGACTCATCCAAGCCGCGGTCTCGAGGCAGCGAGAATTTTTAGCAGATGCTTCTGCTGTGCAGTACACAAGGAACCCAGCCGGAATTGGCGGCGCCCTCCGTAAAATCGGCGGTATTACACCTTTGTCAAAAACACACACAGATGCAAGCCAGTGCAACCACATGTTTTTTTCGCAAGCGATGAGCGCTGTTTTTGCGAGTCACCCGCCCATTGCGGAGCGCATTTCTAGGGTAGAGGGAATTGACGTTGCGCTCCTGCCTTCGGTAGAAACAGCATCCGTTACTGCGGAGGGCGCTTCTGGTTTTTCGTCTTCTCGCGTCATCGAAACTATTAAATCGGCTGGTGAGATAAAAACGAATTACGAAAACAAAGCCCATGTCGCTCTTGCAAACATTGAACAAAAAGTCTTAAACGCCGCGAGAGACCCGTGGTCAGTTCGGCTTGTGTTGATCGCCCTGTTAACAAGCAATGGGGACAAGCAGCAAGATAAAATCCTCGCAAAAAAACTCTCGGTTGAAGAGTGGTCCCAATTGCGAGCTTTGTCGAGTTTACTGAAAAAGACAAAAAGGGCGCAAGTGCTACCACTCATTGATTTTTCTGCGCCAGCGGTTTCGCAGTTGCGCGGTTCCCAAAAGTCAGAATTTACCGCGCTCCTACACTCCTTGGTGCAAAGTGATGGTGTGGTTGACTTGCAAGAGTGGGTGTTCTTGGCAGTTCTCCAAAGACACCTAAGCAGCACAAAAAAACAAAAACAATATGCGAGTCTTCAAGCCTTGAAACAAAGCGCCTTGGTAGTCATGAGCGCGCTTGCGTATTGCGGCGCAACAGTGCAAGATCAAGCCGAATCCTCGTTCGACAAAGCGGTTTCATCCCTTGGAATTCATGGTGTGAAGATTTCAAACATCGAGCACTGTTCGGTGGGTAAGTTGGGTGGGGCTGTTAAGAAGCTTTGTGTTTTAAAATATACCGAGAAAGAAAAACTGCTCAGCGCTTGCGCTGTGTGTGTTGCGCACGACGGGCAAGTCACAATCGCTGAGGCGGAGACCTTGCGGGCAATCGGCGACTTACTTGATTGTCCTATACCTGTTTTTTAGCCGTCTATGTTTCGGAGTTCAAGGCTAAAGGCTTGTAGACCTTCGTTAATCTCTACCAAGCTTGTTGAGCCAAAGTTTTTAATTCCCATAAGTTCTGCTTCGGTTCTTATAGCGAGGTCGCCAAGTGTTTGGATGTTTAACATCTGGAGTGCCTTACGTGCTCTCACGGAAAGGTTCAACGATGAGACAGGTTGCTTTAGCACTTGTTCGGGGGCGTGGTTTAAAAGTTCTTCGTACCTATCTTGGTGCACCCTGCTTACCTGCGCGTTTTCGGCACCTTGACCAAGCCGAAGGCCCCGCGCTGTAAGCATGTGTTTAATTTCAACAAGGGAGGTTTCGCCAAAGTTTTTATAGCTTAATAATTCGTTTTCAGAAACTTTTAACAAATCACCAAGCGTTCGAATCTCCATCTTCTTCAAGCAATTTCTTGCACGGACGGATAGTTCAAAGTCGGTTACTGGGGTATTCATCATTGCTGCAGTTTTTGCGTCGCCCCGAGCAATTTCCTCGTCGTAATACATATCCGTTGATGACTGAACGTCAACAATGTAAAGACGAGCTCGCTTGTGCGTGGGGTCTGTGCCGAGGATTTGGCGGAGACATTTTTCTGCCGCATTTAGGTTTCCTCTGTCTTCGTAAATCACAGATAAATTCAAGAGAGCATTAATGTGGGGCTGATCTCTTGATATCAATTCTTCGTATACATTGATTGCTTCTTGCTCTTCGCCAACGATATCAAGGAGGTAGGCAAGGCGGAACATGTGGTCTTGGTTTGAGCCACAAGACACGGCTTGTCTAAGTTCTTCAACTGCTTCGTAGCGTCTTCCCTCTTTTTCAAAAGCTAGCGCAGCATCGTAGTGCCCGTCTGCTTGCTCTGGGTTGCCGCCACCAATTACTGTTTCTAATCCGTTTTGTTGATTCACTTTGTTCTACTCCATCTCTGTTTAAAAAATCTGCGATTGACAATTGTACTAAATCTCTTACCAAAAAGCAAAACACTCTCTATTTAGGATCGGGTGGGTCGACTAAATCACTGATTGCTGCGTCTGCTTCGAGTGCTGGCGGACCAATAGTAAGTGGTGCCGCCCTTCCAACTTCACCCTTTTGACCAAGCTCTAAAAGGTCTATAGAACGCCATCCCCCACGCTCAAATCTGTATCCCATCGTCAAACCA
>JACNLR010000148.1 GCA_014381385.1 Planctomycetota bacterium
AGACTTCTCATTTCAATGTTTAAAGACAAATTAATGAAAGTGCTTGTCTTAAAGCCGAGGCAAATTATCAGGAAAAAAAGAGCGACTTCTCGGCAACGTAAGCGTGCCCACTAAGTCAAAATATACGAACAGCCGTCTAATCAAGAAACTGAATCAGTCCAAGAAGCATTTTCTTCGTAGCCAAGTGCAATGAGCATGTCGCCTGCGACATCTTGGAACAATTGTGCATTTTCTTTTGTGAAATGTTCTTTCCAATCTCCAGAAATTCCTTTTCGTAAGGGAGCGCCTAACTCCGATTTGCTATGCATCCGATTAAACGAAAATTTCTCGAGAGTTGCCTGAATACTTGTACTATCTGCCTCTTCTCCTGAGATTGTTTCAATACACTGGCTCAACTCCTCAACACCTGAACTGAGAAGTTTTTCATACAAAACAAGACTCTGCTTTGGTGATTTCTGCTCTAAAAATGAATGAATGTGTTTACTCCAACTTACTGGTGAAGCAGGCGGAGAGTCAAGGTACAACTCAAGAAAGGGTTGAAAATATTTCATCTTCTCTTCGGGCGAAGGCATTTCTTTTGGGAAAATATTCCGTAGAGATTTACGTAGTTTTTTTGGAGAGTTTGGCAGTAACTTTCGTAACTCAAAATGAAACATCGAAACTGCAACGTCCCTTCCGTCTCGTGCAACGTAAACCAACGGTGTGTATGCATGTTTTGGCAAATCGTGCCCATGCACGATTGTTGAAAATGTATGTGGCAATAATGCAAACTGGGGGAAAGGCAGTTTAAGCGAATCCGCAACTAGTTGGCAAACCCAAGTTGTTCCGCTTTTTGGAAACCCAAGCACGTACACCATTGGAAAGGTCTCAGGATATCTTGCTCCCAAAAACATCGTTCCTTTGTGTGCCAAACCACGCAACAACCGACTGCTTTGAATTTTATCCATAACGCTCATCATTATGGCATTGTACATTCTTGCTATTCGGCTCGGATAATAAATTGCATACACTCAAACAGGTTTATTCTCCGGTGTCTACATAGGAAGACCAATCCTGCCACAATACGCACATGCAAGTTCTCATTCAACGAGTACTAAATGCGAGAGTCACATTGAACTCTATTGGATTCGATGCATCAATCAAGGAGGGCCTCTGCGTTTTCCTTGGAGTAAAGATTAACTACGCCAAATAGAAACAAGAAAGTGCCCAAAATGCTCCAAATTTGACAAAAACAGCAAAAAATGCACAAATCTGTCCTTTTCACGCCTTACTTGACATGTTTCGCTTTGCCGGCTCTTGTAATTAAATCGTAAAGTGTGAGTATAATTTGCCCGAATCTCACTTTAACGAAGATACCTCTCAATGACATTACCATCCTTTCTCATAATCGGTGCCATGAAATCTGGCACCACAACGCTGTTTCACGACCTTCGGAAAAATCCGAACATATTTATTCCTGAAGACAAGGAGCTCGAAAACCTCATTTCTGACACAGTTCTTTCTACGACTGGAGTGGAAGAATATGAGAAGTATTTTGCGAACGCTAAGAGTAGCCAATGTTGTGGTGAAGCATCAACTGCATACACAAAACTGCCAGACATTTGTGGTGTTCCAAAACGAGCATACGAAACACTTGGCGCTGATATTAAACTTATTTATCTTGTTCGGAATCCCGTAAGTAGGATGATTAGCCACTATCACCATATTCATTCTGCTGGTGATATCGATCTACCAATCGATGAAGCAATCCAAGATTGCTCAGAACTTCTTAATTACAGTAAATATCACAAGCAACTCAAACCGTGGATACACCAATTCGGGCGAGACAATGTTAAAGTTGTTATTTTTGAATCGTACGTCAACGACAGACACAACACACTTCTTTCTATTTGCGACTTTTTAGGTGTTGAAAAGAGTTTAGAAAAAATCAAAGAAGATTCCGTCTTTAACAAAGGGGATGGCAAGCCGATCAATACTGCTTTCTTTACCAAAATATCTCAAAGCCGAATGTATCGATCTTGTATTCGGCCTCTGCTTTCTCTCTCTGCGAGAGCCACGATAAAAAAATTGGTACTCCCCAAGGCAAAAACAAAAACGAAACCAAGTAAAGAAAAACTCGAGTGGGCAGTTTCGCAATTGCAAGCAGATATGGAGCAATTTCGATTACTTCTTGATGAGAGGGCACTTCCGTGGGATGTTGCGAGCGCCCCAACCCAATTCTCTCGGGAATACTAACTCTTTCAGAAACGTTTGACGACGTTATCGTCTACGGTAGTGCGTAATCTTTCGTGACTGTTGATTAAAAAGGGCTCTCCATAAGGAGAGCCCTTTATCAATACCAATTAGTTAACCCTATAGGTTAACTTACGCAAAAAGATTCTGAGCATCAATAAACTCAATCACTTTTGCAACACATGTTTCGAGATCATCTTCATGTGTTTTAAGATGTAACTCAGCATTTGCTGGTTCTTCGTAAGGTGCATCGATGCCTGTGAATCCTTTGATTTCGCCAGCACGAGCCTTCTTGTAAAGACCCTTAGGATCGCGTTCTTCTGCAGCTTCGAGTGAGCAATCAATGTAACACTCGAAGTAAGGAACATCATTTTCTGCATGAAGTGCACGAACAGCATCACGATCTTCAGCATAAGGGCTGATGAAACTTGCAATTGAAAGAACACCTGCATCAGCGAAAAGTTTTGAAACTTCACCGATACGGCGGATATTTTCAGTTCGATCTTCTGGGGAGAAGCCTAAGTTTTTGTTAAGACCCATGCGGATGTTATCGCCGTCAAGACGATATGCGTGGTGCCCACGGCTCATAAGCACTTGTTCAACTGCTACTGCAATTGTTGATTTGCCTGAACCTGAAAGACCTGTGAACCAAAAGGTTGCACCTTTTTGACCCATGTTCTTTACTCGTTCTTCAGCAGTTACTGTGCCTTCGTGAAATGTAATGTTTGTTGCTACTTGTTCAGCCATTTGTATTTTTCCTTAATGAAATAATTTTCGTAAGTTATGCGGTTACTGTTGATGTTGCCCATTCGATAAGAACGTCTGCAACTTCAGGACGTGAGAACTCAGCAGGTGGCCGTTCACCTTTTTCAAGAAGTTCACGAACTTTTGTTCCGGACAAGAAGATTTGATCGCCTTCAAGTTTTGGGAAAGTCTTTGAACTGACCATACCTTGTGCTTTCTTTGAGTACGCGGCATGTTCAAATTTTAATGGGACAATGCCGATTTCTTCAGCAGTGAAATTATCAAAAATGTTTTGTGCATCATACGTACCGTAGTAATCGCCAACACCAGCATGATCGCGACCAACGATAAAGTGTGTTACGCCGTAATTTTTGCGGATAAGTGCGTGCAAGATTGCTTCGCGTGGACCTGCGTATCGCATCGCGCCAGGCATTACTGAAAGTGCTGTGTAATCACGAACAAAGTAGTTGTCGATGATTGTGTTGTAACAATCCATTCGAACATCTGCTGGAATGTCGCCTTCTTTTGTTTCGCCTACGAGTGGGTGAATCAAAAGACCGTCGCAAATTTCTTGTGAACATTTGCATAAGTACTCATGAGCACGGTGAATTGGGTTTCGTGTTTGGAATGCAGCAACTGTTTTCCAACCGCGGTTTGCAAAATCTTCGCGTGTTGCAGCAGGAGCAAGTCTGTATTCAGTGAACTGTTCACCTGGTTCTACTTCTGGAGTCACAGTTGCAACGTGGATGTCACCACCAATGAGCCATTCGCCTTCATCCATTACTTGCTTAGCACCAGGATGCGCATCATCTTCGGTACCAAACACGTTTGGAATTTCTAGAGCTTTATCGTGCGCGTAAATCTCATCACAATCGATGATTGCCATGAATGTGCCGTCTGCGTGATATAGCCCCGCTTTGCCACCTTCAGTCAATGTTGCTTTCACATCTTCATCAACAGCGAGCGTAATTGGAATTGGCCAAACAGTGCCATTAGCGAGTCGCATGTCTTTGCAGATTGATTCAAAATCTGCTTTCTTGCAAAAGCCTGTAAGTGGGCTGAAAGCACCAATTGCGATCATTTCGAGGTCGCAAGCTTGCTTGGTCGAAAGGGTAATTGATGGAAGATTTGCTGCTTCTTCGGCGAGGTTGCCGCCTGCGAATCTGTTTATCAATGTACCGCCGTGAGGGGCGATGAGGTTGCCTGTTGACATGTTGGATGAACTCCGTTCTATGGGTGGGGTGAAAAGAAGGTTACGAACCACTGTCGGACACAGAATGTGCCGAATCATGCGATTTTAGTGAGTTTGATACCCTAAAGCAAGAGCATATTGGCTAAAACAGAAGATGATCTCCAAACTCGGACGGTGCCGCCCTTTTAGAGTCAAAAAACGCGATGAATAACCCCTAGAAAAGCCCTTGCGCCGAATCCCTTACCGAATAGCGAAATCCTCTAAGGATTCCTCTTCTAATTCTTCGATTTCCTCTCGTGCTTGGTAGTCCTCTTCAGAAGGAAATGCGTAATCGACACCACCTAGTTCTATGTCTTTCCAAATTGAAATAAACAGCCCCGCCAAAACAACATGCATAAACGACCATGTATACGTAGGCCAATACACCACTTGGTTGAAGAAGCCCTGCAAATACATTGCAATAAGGAGCATAAACATCACGCTGTAGACGAGGGAATTCCCACCCAGATACATTCTGTTTTTCCAAACTTTATAACTTGCTAGCGTGGAGTACGCCACCATTGAAATTAATGGAATGAGCAAAACCAAGCCGCCTTGGTACATAATGCTAAACCAAGCACTGTGTGGATGCTGACCAACGGAATTCGATGCAAAATACGATTGCCCTGCTGTTCCTAATAATCCCACAAAGGGACGACGAGCAAAATCTTCTCGTATATAAATCGACCAAATTTCTGTCCGCCCCGACTCAAGTGAACTTAACCTGTCAAGAGAAACTGACTCAACCATAGACATAAGATACATCAGCACAATCGAGCCTATTGTTAATCCGAGCACAGTAACAACAGGGCGCTTCGTTAAGAGAAATATTATTGGGAGCATGCCCATGAGAATTGAAAGCGCGGTCATTCTACTTGCTGTCAATAATGCCATACCTATCGAAAGTGACAGCATTACTACAAGCAATGGTCTCAAAGAATTCTTTTTCCAAATCATCATCGCCAGACCAATCAATGGCGCAGATAGTGCAAATAACATTCCGATTTGATTTGGATTTGCTCCATGTGGTTCAAAGCGACCAATTCCTCTTGCAAATGCTGCTGCTGGATCCATCAATAACGCTGAAAGTGGAATAAGGATCGCAACAAAACAACCGACGGTCAATCCATTAATCACTCGTAAGAAATCTTCGTAGGTAGTAATTGTTTTTACTAACAGAAGAGCGGCGATTGTTACCAACAACCATTGCACCCGCAGGCCAATTGCTACCGCACTGTCGTCGGTTGTTAGAATCACAAAGAGCCATAAGATAGCTGTGATTGGGTACAGCCACAAAATAATTGGTAGTGTCCGTTTTTCGCCGGGATGCCTCCAAGCCGTGTACGCAATTAGCAAGTACGCCCCTCCCGAAGTCAACTTCGCGGCAGCCGCGATTTCTCCTAACCCTAGGCACCTTGCAACTGTAATCCATGGAACAAGAATGACGAGTGATAAGAAAAGTTTCTTCTCATCGGGCACTACAGCAATAAATAAGAGCAGTGCAACAATCGGAAGTAACAAGAGGGGCTGAGCGAGAACAATCTCAATATATATTTCTACGCGATCCATAAAACTATCTCCAATGTTATCGGTTTAATGCGATGCATGACTCGCCAGCAGTTTATTAAATAGCCTAGAATAACTGCGATGCGACCGATCTTTACCCTGTTTTTTACCTCTCTTCAGATGCTCTGGTCTGTTGTATGTTTTGCTGATTGGAATCCTGTAATTCTAAACGGAATCAAGTGGACTTCAACCAACCAAGATATCCAGACTATTGCATACACAACTGAGGTAGGGATTTCTCGCTTACCAGTGAAGTATTCTGGAGGAATAGACACAAATATCGACGGAATTATTGAGGAGGGAGAAATTACTCGGTTCCATGACTGGGTATCCCAGAACGTTCCTCAAAATTACAATGGACCAATTGCTCTGGACTACGAGAGACCATGGTGGGACGAACTAAAGGCAGAAACTATTACACAGAATCGGCTCGATCAAATCATTTCTGTCTATGTGCAAGGATTAGATATCGCCACGTCAATTCGTCCAGAAGCGCAGTGGGGATACTACGGCTTGCCAACCTTGCGAAACACACAAGAATCGTGGCTCAGCCAAGGCCTATCGCTCGAACCTCTTATCTCGAATAGTCGTGCACTCTATCCCTATGTTTACAACTGCACCCCAGAGAAAAACGTTACAAAGAGAATCGAAAAACACGTCAGCGAGGTATTGCGAGAAGCTCGCGGGAATATCCCCGTGTATGTTTTTATTTCACCAACGTATTGTGGTCAAAACAAAGAGGAGCGATTTCCGATTCCTGATGAAGTTTTTCTCCGCGATGCAAATGCTGCAATGAAAGCAAAGTGGACCGATGAAAATGGGATTCAATATCGGATTAAAGGAATTGTTCTTTGGGATGGCTATAAGTATGTAAACGACGAAGATTTCAGTACCATCGACCTTCAACACAAACGGTATTTCACTTTACTTGAGGCACTTACACGTGCGTGGAAAAAAGCCATGACGGGAGTTAAAGTTGTTACTGGTCCCGCCTTGCTCGAAAATGCGCAAAAAGGCTTGCCAGAACCAAACAACAGTGGTGACGCACTTCGTACGAACCGTGCAACAAATAACTTAACGGGACACAACAGAGAAACTCCAAATAAAGAACAAGGCCGCGTTAGGAGCGGCCGTGTTCGTGGAAATCGAGTGGAAGAATAG